>VAZQ01000072.1 GCA_005883115.1 Alphaproteobacteria bacterium
AGGCGCGGGAGCTCTCGATGCGGATCAACAGCTGGGAATGGCGCTGGCCGCTCAACACCTATCGCGCGCGCGACGCGAGCAAGCTCAGCCGTGTCATGCTTTCTCGCCTCGCCGGCGCCGAAGCGATGAGTCTCGAGGATTATCGAAGCGATCTCGCGCAGCGCGACAAGGCGCGCGCCCTCTACGCCGAGCTGGCGGGTGAATGCGACGCCTGCGTCAGTCTCTCGGCGCCCGGCGCCGCTCCACTTGGCCTTCACTCGACGGGCGATCCGACCTGCACTGCTCACGTGTCGTTGCTGGGGATTCCGGCGATCTCGCTTCCCGTGCTGCAGGACGAAGGCCTGCCGCTCGGCCTGCAAGTGACGGGATTCATCAATGGCGATGCGCAAGCATTCGCGTCGGCGGCCGCGATCGCCGCTCTCTTCTAAGGTCAAGTTTCGCGGGCATCGGCGATGGACGAGAGAGCAGTGCAGTGTGCACTGAGCGCGCTCGAGCGCTACCACGACGGACCGCCAAAGCATCCGCGTAGCTACGCAGACCTGCACGAGCACGTGCTCGCGCTTGCGCGCGCTGGGCTCCTCGTCGTCGTGGACGAGCCGATCAACAAAGACGCGGAAATGCACCCGCTGGTTCGCTGGCAATATCGTGGCGGCATTGCCGAGCCGGACCGCAAGGCGTTCCTGTTCACGCAGCCGACGGATTCCAAGGGCCGCCGCTTCGACATGTCCGTGCTGGTTGCCGGACTGGCGGCGAACCGGGATGTCTATCGTATCGGCTTCGGCAAGCCGCTCGAGGAAATTGGGCAAGCGTGGGTCAGGGCCATCGCCAATCCGATCGCGCCGCGCCTGGTTGCGGATGCGCCGTGCCAAGAGGTCGTCACGACGGGCGCCGACCTCGAGCGAGACGGCTACGGGCTCGACGGCCTGCCGGTGCCGATCTCGTCGCCTGGATGGGACAACGCGCCTTATCTGTCAGCCGGCCATTACATCACCAAAGATCCCGATACCGGCGTGCAGAACGTCGGTAACTACCGCGGTCAGCTCAAAGCACCGCGCCGGCTCGGGATGAATCCGTCGGTCGAGCTGCGCGCCGGCATCTTCGCCCATTGGCAAAAATGTAAGGCGCGTGGCGAGCCGCTCCCTTGCGCCGTCGTCGTCGGCTGCCCGCCAGTCATCTCCTACGCCTCGGTGCAGAAGATGCCGGAGCATCTCGACGAGCTTGCGGTCGCCGGCGCGCTCGCCGACGGACCGATCAACGTAGTGCGCGCCAAGACCGTCGATCTGTTAGTGCCGGCCGAAGCTGAGATCGTGATCGAGGGCATGATCAACACCGAATCGCTCGAGCCCGAGGCTCCGTTCGGCGAATCTCACGGCTACGTCAATCTGCAGGAATATAATGCATTTATGGAGGTCACCGCGATCACGCGACGACGCCATGCGATCCTCACTTCGTTCATCAGCCAGGTCACTCCAAGCGAATCGAGCGTGATCCGCCGGGTGGCGATGGAGCCGGTCTATCTTCATCATCTGCGCTCGGTCCTCGGCATTGCCGGCGTCAAGCGCGTGGCGATGCACGAGCCGCTCACCAGCCTCTACGCGGTCATCGCCATCCAGTGCGCGCGCGGCACACCTGAGACCGAAATCTGGCGTGCGCTCTACGGCGCAGCCTCCCTGCATCGTTTTGCCGGCAAATGGGTCATCGCGGTCGATGAGGACATTGAGGCCGAGAATGCCGATGCATTGCTGTGGGCGATGTCGTACCGCTGCCAGCCGCAGCATGACCTCAAGGTGGTGCCGCACAAGGATCCAGGCCACGGACCGCGCGGCCCGCGCGACGACGGCGAAAGCGCTGCGGTCTTGATCAATGCCACGCTCAAAGGCGTCTATGCGCCGGTCGCGCTGCCGAAGCGCGAGTTCATGGAGCGGGCCAGGGCGATCTGGGAGCGGCTCGGGCTGCCGCCGCTCACACCGCAGCCGCCATGGCACGGCTATGATCTCGGCCATTGGCCGGCCGAGCTGGAGCGCCAAGCCGAGATGGCGGTGCGGAGCGAGTACTTCGAGCTTGGCAAGAGGCTTGCAAATGAACGGCGCGCCGACGTCCCCATGAATACGCCGATCAAGCGCGAGTAATGCCCATTCGCCACTCCCGGGCGCGGCTGCCCGGCCTGACCTGGCAATCCATTTTACTTCCCGAAAAACTGTTTACGAAAATGATCGACCCCACCGGTCGACCCTGGGTGAGCCAAAGGGCCAAGAGGCGCGCTAGAATGGATATGGGAGAATAACAATGAAACTTGCCGTGCCCGATGTGATCTCGCCCTCCTATTTCCCCGCCATTGCCGCGATCGAGCTCGGATTTTTCGAGCGGGAAGGCCTCGATATCTCGCTCGAGCTCATCTACCCCGTCGATAAGTGCTACGCGGCATTGCGCGCCGGCACTGTCGATTTCGTCGGCGGATCCGCGCATTCCGCGCTCTCGGCATTTCCGTCCTGGCACGGCGCGAAGCTTTTATGCGCGCAGGGCCAAGGCATGTACTGGTTCCTGGTGATGCACACGGAGTTCGGCGCCAAGCACGGCGATGTCAGCGTCGTGAAGGGACGCAGCATCGGCGCCGCGCCATGGGTCGACATGGGATTGCGGCGCCTGCTCATCGAAGCCGGCATTGATCTTAAGCGTGACGACGTGAAGATTGCGCCGGTGCCAGGCGCGCAAGGCGCAGGCGTCAATTTCGGCGTCACTGCCGCGAAGGCGCTCGAGGAGCGCAAGATCGATGGCTTTTGGGCCAACGGCATGGGCGCCGAGGTGGCGGTGCGCCGCGGCGTCGGCACGATGGTCGACGTGCGGCGCGGCGACGGGCCCAAGGCCTGCTTCAACTACACCATGGCGTCGATCGCCACGACCGACCGGTTGATCCAGCGCTCCCCCGAAACTGCGGCCGGCGCCGTGCGCGCCATCGCAAAGACGCAGGGTGCGCTGAAGGAAAACGTCGCGCGCGCGACCGAAGTCGGCCGCAAGCTGTTCCCGCCGGACGAGGCGGAGTTAATCGCTGAGCTCATTCGCCGGGACCTTCCCTACTACGATGCGTCGATCTCGCCCACGTTTGTGGCCGGCATGAACCAGTTCTCGCGTGATGTCGGAATTCTCGCGGGCGACGTCCCATACGAGGCCATCGTGGCCACCCAGTTTTCACATTCGTGGAAGAGCGGGTAATTCAGGCTAACTCCCGGCCTCATCCCGTATCGGTGGCAAGTTGAGGGCCGCGTCGACCAGCGCGGTTGCGCGCCTGAAATCGAAATTGCGATAGACGTTCTGCTTTACCAGGAACGACGCTCCGCCGTAGAATTTTTCGTATTGCTGATGGCGGCTGCCGAATTCCGAGCCGATCAAGTCCCAGGCAAGCCGCATCAGCGCCACCTTGCTCTTGGCGTCGGAAGAGGCCGAACGCATATAACGCTCGACGTCACGTGCGGTTTCTGCGCTCTCGAAATCCCGCACCGAGGATGGCAATGTAATCATGGCAGAGCCCGCGAGCTCGCGAATGATCTCCAGCATGCGGCCGTTGAGCTCCGACTGCAGCGCCATAGCCGAATAGAGCCCAGATCTCGACGGCCAGAGCACGCCATCGTCGTCGATCACGGCTGTCGTCTCGTGTGAGAGCAGCATGTGCTCGTAGATCGACACCCAGGCGGCAAGCTCGCCCATCAGGATCTGCACCGCCGGGTTGGCGGCATTACCGGTCATCTCGTTCATACGCTGCGCGAGCCCGATCATAAAACGCAGCTTGGTGACGTATCGCACTTGCGCCTGATGGTTGCCATAAAGATGCGAGGGCGTTTTCCACCACTGATCGCGCGATAGCTCGAGGTTGCGATAGATGAATACCCGCTCCCACGGCACGAAGACGTTGTCGAAGATGACGTAGCTGTCGCTCTCGTCGAAACGGCTCGAGAGCGGATAGTCGAACGCGTTGGTCGCAGGGGTCGCAAATGGCCGCCGCGGAAAGAGCTTGACGCCAGGCGCATTGACCGGGACCGCCAGGCAGTTGGCATAGTTCTCGTCACCGGGCTGCAGCGGATGGATGCAGCTCAAATGGATGACATCAGAAATCGCCCCGCCGGTGGCGAGCTGCTGCGCGCCGGAAATGACGATGCCATCATCGCGTTCCTTGACGACGCCGGCATAGAGCGTCGGATCGCTCTGCTTGTGCGCGGGCTTGCTGCGGTCAATCTGCGGCGGCACGATCGCGTACGAGGCGTAGAGGTGATTGTCGCGCAGATGCTCGTAGAAGGCGACCATGTTATCAGCAAAATGCTTACCACCGGCCGCAAACACGCTAGGCGATGCGGCATAGCCGCAAAAGAAACCGGCAACGTGGTCGGGCGTGCGCCCCATCAGGCCGAACGTCGCCTCTGCCCAGGTCTCGGAGAATAAGCGCCGCGCCCGCAGATCGGCATGGCTGCGCGGGATCTGATAGGCGCGCAGCACCGGCTCTCGCGTCTTGGGCGAGCTAAATGTCATCCGTTCGCGCATTTGTGGCGCCGCGGCTATGTCGTAGAGCCGCGCGAGCGAGCGAGCTGCCTCGCGAAAGGCGACATGCGCGGTGACATCCTTGACGCGCTCGCCGTCGACGAACACCTGCCGTCCGTCATTGAGCGAGCGAAGATAGTCGGAGCCGGTTCGCATCGGACAAGATGCTTTACGCGATTATGTTGACGATCTTAGGCCATTGGAGATGAGCTCAACCAACTTCTGCGGCGTGATCGGCGTTTGCGCAATCCGCACCCCGAACGGTTGCAACGCGTCTTCGATCGCGGAAATCACCGCGGCCGCGGTGGGAATGGTACTGACCTCGCCGGCACCCTTGGCGCCGAGCGGATTGAGCGGCGATGGCGTCTCTCTAAAGAGCGTCTCGATCATCGGGACTTCCGTGGCGCTCGGCAGCAGATAATCGGCAAAGCTCGTGGTGAGGGGCTGCCCGACCGCATCGTATCCCATCCATTCCAGGATGGCGTTGCCGATACCGTGCGCCACCCCGCCACGCACCTGGCCTTCGACCAGCATGGGATTGATCAAGGTTCCGGAATCCTGAAGCGCCACATAATTGAGAAGCTTGACGCCACCGGTGCCGGGATCGACTTCAACCGTGGCGACGTGGCAGGCATTGGCATAAGCGAGCGCATCGGTGCGCCAATTCACGTTCGCATCGAGGCCCGGGTCGATGTCGGCGGGGAACCCGTAGCCCGGCGCCCCTTTGAGGATTCGCGCGAGCTCGCCGAGCTTGATCGAAAGTTGGGGGGCGCCGACCACGCGCACCTCGCCGTTGACGATTTCGAGATCGTGCTCCGCGGCCTCGAGCATGTGGCTTGCGAGCTTCTTCGCCTTGTCAGCGACTGCGCGCGCCGCCAGCAGTACGGAGGAGCCGGCGGTCACGGTTTGCCGGCTCGCAAAAGCGCCGAGCCCGAGCGACACACCTGCGGTGTCCCCTGGCACGACAGTGATGTCCTGGGCCCGCAATCCGAGCTCATTCGCACAAATCTGCGCGAGGGCCGTGCGCAGCCCCTGGCCAATCGCGGCGGCGCCGGTGAACACCGACACGCGCCCCGTATTCGACACGCGGACCAAACCCGATTCGAACGGCCCGCGCCCGGTGCCCTTGATTCCGTGCGCAAGCCCGATGCCGATGTAGCGGCCTTCGCGTCGCGCCGCCGCCTGTCGCTGCGGAAAATCTTGCCAACCTGCGGCCTGCAGGGCCTGTGCCTGGCAGGCGGGATAATCGCCGCTGTCGTAGCACATGGCAGCACCGGAGCGCGCCTTGAGCGGCTTCGTATACGGCATCTTCTCCGCCGGAATAAGATTGCGACGGCGCACCTCCGCCCGATCGAGGCGCAGCTCGCGCGCCAAACGGTCCATGACGCGTTCCATGGCGAAGGCCGCCTGCGGATATCCCGCCCCACGGACCGAAGAGACCGGCGTCTTGTTAGTCGCGGCAACGATCACCTCGATCGCCAGCGCGGGAAGCATGTAGGGCCCGCTGAGCATGGACGCCGAGTTGTAGGGAATGTTGACGTCTTGCAGCGCATAGGCCCCGAGGTCGTGAATCAATCGGCCGCGGATCCCGTGGAGCTTCGCATTCGCGTCCACCCCGATATCCAGCACCCAGTATTGGTCACGCTCTTGGGCGGCGTTGGTGAAATGCTCGCGCCGGTCCTCGATCCATTTGATCGGCCGCTCAACGAGTTTCGCAGCGGCAACGACGGCGATATCTTCGGGGTAAACGCAAAGCTTGGGACCAAAGCCGCCGCCGATATCGGGAGTTGCCACCCGCAGGCGGCTTTCGTCGAAATCGAGCAGCGCAGTCAACGATTGGAACAGATCGTGCGCCTTTTGGGTTGAAGCCCAAACGGTCATGGTGCCGTCGCGCCATTCGGCGAGAATGCCGCGGCCTTCGATCGGATGCGCGCCGCCGCGATGCTGCCAAAGCTCCTCGTGAAAAACGTGGGCAGCGCCGGCGAAGGCGGTCTCGACATCGCCATAGGTAATCTTGTAGGCGGCCGCGATATTGCTGTTTAGCTCGCGCCGCACCGCGGGTGCAGCGCGCTCGATGGCGGCGCGTGCGTCCGCTACCGATGCAAGCACGTCATACTCGACCGCGACCATGGCCGCGGCGTCCTCCGCGAGGTAACGGTTCTCGGCAAGCACCATCGCGACCGCCTCGCCCACGTACGATACTTCCGCGTCGGCGAGCGCGAACGACCAGTAGCGATCGAGCGGCGTCCCGGAATTGGAGTGGCGCAGCATTCGGCGATTGGCCAAGACCGGCGCGAGATCGTCGAGTGTGAGTACCGCATGCACCCCAGGCAGAACGCGCGCCGCCTGCGCATCGATCCGGCGGACCGCCGCGTGCGGATGAGGGCTGCGCACGAAGGCTGCGTGCCACACGCCGGCAACGCCGATGTCATCGATGAAGCGTCCCTGGCCGAGAAGCAGCGCGCCATCCTCGACACGCGGAATGCGCGCTCCGATCAGTCCACCCATCTCATTGACCGCGTCCGCCTTTCGCGGCGCGGGCCTTTGCAATGATCCTCAATGTCGTTTTAGTCCGACATCGCTTTGGCGGCTTTGGCGATCACGTCCTTGGGCGTTGCGTAGGCTTCGGCTAGCAGCGCGTCGAGCTTTTCCGCAGTGACCGGATTGACCTCGAAATTGAGCCGCTCGGCCTCGGCGAGAAAGTCTGGATCGGCGGTCGTGCGTTCGAACGCTGCGATCAAGGCCGCCCGGCGCTCGGCGGGGATGCCAGGCGGAGCCGCGAAGGGCCGCGCCATAGCTTGCCCGATCAGCAGCAAATTCAGGATTCGGACCTGATCCGGCTCTTTCGCGAGCTCGCTCGCTGAGGGAATGTCTGGCAGCTCAGGCTGTCTCTTGATTCCAGCTTGAACGAGGATATTGGCCTTTTTCTCTTTGAGCCAATGCGGATAGCGGCCTTTGAGCGTGCTCCAGGAGAGGCCGCACAACCCGTCCACTTCTCCGCGCTCGGCCGCAAGCTGGATCTCGTTGGTGCCGGGATAGCCGGTCACGATCTTGATCTTGGCGCCGAACACGTTGCGATAAAGCAGCGCGAAAATGTTGGGATCCGAACCCGCGCCCTCGCCGCCAAAAGTGGCGGGCGTGACGAGGAGATCGCTGAAGGTCTTCACGGGTGCCTCGCGGCCGGCGACGCAGAGGCTCACCTCGTCGGTGACGCTACCGAGCCAGCTGAACTTGGTGCTGTCGAATTCGGCCTTGTCCAGCAACGGCGCAATGCCTTGGCTGCGAGAGAACGTGCCGATGACCGAGCCGTCTTTCGCGGCGACGGAATAAAGGTAATTGGCCGCCTTGAGGCTGCCGGCGCCGCTCATGTTCTGCGGCACAACAGACGGGTTGCCGGGAATATGCTTGCCGAGATGCCGCGCTACTAACCGACCATACGCGTCATAACCGCCGCCGACGCTGTAGCCGATGAGGAGAGAAACGGTCTTGCCCTTGTAGAAATCCTCAACCCCGGCGGAGCGAGCGGCCTGCGTCGCGACGGCTGCGGCCAGCGCGGCCGCAATAACGCTGATCGCAAACATCGAGACGCGACCGATCGGACGCATGGCCATCGCGCTCAGTGCTTGGGAAACAGTTGCGAAAATTTCGACCGCAAGCGCTTGCGCAGATCGGCGCTGACATCGACCGTGACCGGGAACGCTCCCTTCAGCTTCTTGTCATAGGGGATGCAGGCATCGATCAGAATGCGATTGTTGAAGTTGCCGGGAAGGAAAAGCGGGTCGCGCTTGGAGGCCCAGGCCTTTTGAATCATGTCGATATCGGTCAGCGGATCGAAGCGCGTGCACATTGCCCACAGCACCTGGTCGAGGTCACCGGCATCGATGTCCTCGTCGACCACCACCGTCCATTTGCCGGCGTAAGCGCCGCCTTGGCACGAGGAGGCGATGTGCAACGCCTGGCGGGCGTGGCCGGG
>VAZQ01000197.1:0-200 GCA_005883115.1 Alphaproteobacteria bacterium
AGCAGGCGAAACAGCGCAGTATCGTATGTTGGCGGCACCTCGGCTTCGCCTGTGATCCAGGCCAAGACTTCAGGGTCCGGCACTTCCATCAGGTGCTCGAAGTCGCGGAGTTCGGCAGCCGCCAATCGCTCGATTGTAGCGTCGGCGAAGCGGCCCATAATCCAATCCATTTCCCGCATGCCGCGATGCCAAGCGCGGAA
>VAZQ01000197.1:434-869 GCA_005883115.1 Alphaproteobacteria bacterium
CTTTATCGCCGATTGTTCGGTCGCGAACAGCCGGCGCGTGTAATCGATCTGCTTTTTCACCTGCCGGCCGGCGTCATCGACCGTCGAGCGCGCCCGAAACTGCGGGACGTGGTGCCGGATACCGTCGTCACGGTCGCGGTCAGCGTTGACCGTCATCGTCCGCCGCCACCCTACCGCCCGCGCGCGCCGTATCAGGTCTATACCAGCGATGAGACCGGCGACCTCATACTCACCTACTTCAGCGCACGCAGAGATTACCTTGAGAGGCTACTGCCCATCGGAGAGCGCCGCTACGTGTCGGGCACTGTGGAGTTGTACGACCACATGCTGCAGATGGTGCATCCCGACCGTGTGGTCGCCGAGGCGGATTTACCGAAGCTGCCGCTGGTCGAACCGGTTTATCCCCTGACCGAGGGACTGAGTCTCAATCAGGTA
>VAZQ01000197.1:919-7680 GCA_005883115.1 Alphaproteobacteria bacterium
ATGCCCGAATGGCAAGACTCGAGTTGGGTAGCGCGCGAGCGTTTTCCCTCTTTCGCTGACGCGCTGCACCTTCTCCACCGACCCAATGATCCTGCCGATATTCTGCCGGAAGGATTGGCATGGTCGCGTCTTGCCTACGACGAGTTTCTCGCGGGTCAATTGGCGCTCGCGCTCGTGCGTGCGCATCTGCGCCGGCCAGCAGGCCGAGCGACGCCGGGAACCGGACAGCTTAGGAAGAAGCTGATCGACGCGTTGCCCTACTCGCTTACGCCCTCGCAGCAGCGAGCCGTCGCCGAGATCATCGCGGATCTCGCGAAGCCGGAGCGGATGCTACGCCTGCTGCAGGGTGACGTGGGCTCTGGCAAGACGGTCGTGGCGTTACTCGCCGCGGCGGCTGTCATTGAAGGAGGCCGGCAAGCAGCGCTTATGGCTCCGACGGAAATTTTGGCGCGGCAACATTTCAACACCATTGCGCCGCTCGCTGCTGCGGCTGACATAAATGTCGCCATCCTTACCGGCCGCGAGCGAGGACGCGAGCGCAACGACATCCTTGCAAGGCTGGCCTTGGGCGAGATCCACACGCTGATCGGCACCCATGCCGTCTTCCAGGAACAGGTCGAGTTTCGCGACCTCGCGCTCGCCGTGGTCGACGAACAGCACCGCTTCGGGGTACATCAGCGCTTGGCGCTCGCCAAAAAAGGCGAGGCGGTCGACGTGCTGGTGATGACGGCAACGCCGATCCCGCGCACACTTGTGCTCACGTATTTCGGCGACATGGACGTCTCGGAACTTCGGGAAAAGCCCGCGGGTCGGCGACCGATCGATACCCGCCTGGTTCCGCTCAGCCGGCTCGACGAGGTCGTCGGCGCGGTTAGTCGCGCACTCGTCGAGGGCCGGCGCATCTATTGGATCTGTCCATTGGTAGAGACCACTGAGCATACCGATCTGGCCGCGGCGGAAGAACGCTTTGCCGCGCTCAAGGAGCGCTTCGGCCCCATGGTTGATCTCGTACATGGCCGCATGAAAGGCGACGAGAAGGACCGTGCCATGGAGCGCTTTGCCGTTGGCGAGACGCGCCTCCTCGTGGCCACGACGGTCATAGAGGTCGGTGTCGACGTGCCGGAAGCCACAGTAATGATCATCGAGCACGCCGAGCGCTTCGGGCTGGCGCAGCTCCACCAATTGCGCGGACGCATCGGACGCGGCGCCGAACACTCCAGTTGTCTACTGCTCTACAAGGCGCCGCTCGGCGAAGCTGCCAAAGCCAGACTCAATATCCTGCGCGAGACTGAAGACGGATTTCGTATTGCCGAAGAGGATTTAAGGTTGCGCGGAGAAGGCGACGTTCTAGGCACGCGGCAATCGGGCATGCCTGGCTTCCGCGTTGCCCGCATTGAAACGCACGGCAAGCTGATCGGCGCGGCACGGGATGACGCGGCGCTGCTGCTCTCCCGCGACCCGACCCTTGTGTCAGCGCGCGGCCAGGCAGTGCGTCATCTGCTCTATCTGTTCGAGCGCGATGAGGCGATCCGGCTCATCCGCGCTGGGTGACAGCCGGTTCACTATGGAGATGCACGCTATTTTGCCGGAGCGGCGGCACGGTTGGCCTGCGCCGCGCGCGCGGTCTCGGCCAATGCCGCGAGCTTGCGTTGCTGATCGCCGGGCTGCACCATTCCGGCCGACATTAGCAACGTCATCGCCGCCTCCACCGTGATGTCGAGATCTATGACGTCGCGCCGCGCTACGTAGAAGAAGAAGCCGGTGGTCGGATTGGGCGTACACGGCATGAAAGCCGCAACATGCTCGGTGTCCGGCAAACGTGTTGCAATCTCGGGACTCGCGGGATTCGAAAGAAATACCAGTGACCACATTCCGGGCGAGGGAAATTCGATGAGACCGACGCGCCGGAAGCCCGAGCCGCCTTTTGCAAACAGCGTCTGAAAGATCTGCTTCAAGCTGTTGTAGATGGGTCGGATGACCGGCATGCGGTTGAGAATGTTCTCGCTTAACTCAACGAGCTTGCGACCAACGAAATTGGCGGTCAGGAAGCCGAATAGCGTGAGCGTGACGAAAGCGATGATGAGCCCGGTACCGGGAATTTTTACCGGCAGATAAGTCTCGGGCTGGTACGCGATCGGAATGAAGGGCCGCACCAGATCATCGACCCAGTTGATAAACCACCAGGTAAGACTGATGGTGATGTAGGCGGGGGCAACAAGGATCAACCCGGTCAGGAAATACGTACGCAGGCGGCCGACGAGTCCGTGGTGGAATGGCCCAGTCCTTGCCGGTGGCGGGGCTGCCGGCGCCGCCGCAGGCGCCATCTCAGGATCCCGATCGAGCTGGTTCATGTTGGAAACTTACCGTGTATCACGTTCGAATCGATGAGATTACTTGCCTGCAGGCACCAGGGCGATGTGCACAAAGGTCGCTGCGCTATTATTCGACCGTGACCGACTTCGCCAGGTTGCGCGGCTGATCGACATCGGTGCCCATCACCACCGCCGTATGATAGGCGATCAGCTGCACTGGTATGGCATATACGAGTGGCGTCACAGTCGACGGCATTGCCGGCAGCGTGAGCTTAGATAGCAAGTCCAAATGTATGTCACGGGCTCCCCGAGGATCGGTGACCACAATGATCTTTCCCTTGCGCGCCGCTACTTCCTGCATGTTGGATAAAGTCTTCTCGAATACTCCGTCGTGCGGCGCGATGACGATCACCGGCATGCTTTCATCGATCAGCGCAATAGGGCCGTGCTTGAGCTCGCCTGCGGCGTATCCTTCGGCGTGAATATAGGAGATTTCTTTGAGCTTGAGCGCCCCTTCGAGCGCCACCGGAAAGCTCGTGCCCCGACCGACATAGAGGACGTTGCGGCTCTTTGCGATCTCGCGCGCGAAATGCTCGACTTCAGGCTCAAGAGCGAGCGCCTCGGTCATTAGCCGCGGCGTCTCGATGAGCGCACGCACCAGGTCGCTCTCCTCCACTTCGGACAGCACGCCGCGCGCCCGACCAGCCGCGATGGCGAGACAAGCGAGCACCGCGAGCTGGCAAGTGAAGGCCTTAGTCGAGGCGACCCCGATCTCTGGACCGGCAAGCGTCGGCATCACGATTTCACTCTCACGCGCGATCGTTGAGGTGGGCACGTTGACCACCGCAAGAAGATGCTGCTTGTGCTCCTTGGCATAGCGCAGCGTCGCGAGGGTGTCGGCGGTCTCCCCTGACTGCGACACGAAAATCGCCAACCCGCCCGGCGTCAGCGGGACGTCGCGATAGCGGAATTCGGACGCCACATCGATCTCGACCGGTAACCGCGCCAGGCGCTCGAACCAATATTTCGCGACCAATCCGGCGTAATACGCGGTGCCGCAGGCGGAGATTGAAACCCGCTCGAGCGTGCTGAAATCGAACGGCAACTCGACCGGCAGCTGCACGCGTTCAGCAGTCATTTCGATGTAATGGGCAAGCGTGTGGCCCACCACCTCCGGTTGCTCGTGAATTTCCTTCGCCATGAAGTGACGGTAATTGCCTTTGTCGACGAGAAACGCCGAGGCTGAGGATCTGAGTACGGCACGCGCGACCTTGCTGCCTTTGGCGTCGCGGACTTCGACGCTCTTGCGTGTAAGAACCGCCCAATCGCCTTCCTCGAGGTAGGAGATCGCGTCCGTAAAGGGTGCGAGTGCCATTGCATCGGAGCCGAGATACATTTCCCCGTCTCCGTAGCCGATGGCAAGCGGCGAGCCCTTGCGGGCGCCTATAATGAGATCGTTCTCTCCCGCAAACAAAAACGCGAGTGCGAACGCGCCGCGCAGCCGCGGCAGCGCGGCCGCCACCGCCTCGGCGGGCGAGCGGCCATTCGTCATCTCTTGCGTCACGAGATGGGCAACGACCTCAGTGTCGGTATCGGAGCCGAACTTGGTCCCCGACCTCTCCAGCTCCTCGCGCAGCTCACGAAAATTCTCGATGATCCCATTGTGAACAACCGCGAGGCGCTCGGTCGCATGCGGGTGGGCATTATCCTCGGTCGGTCGGCCGTGTGTCGCCCAGCGGGTGTGGCCGATACCGATCGTGCCCGTGAGCGGCTCGCGAGCTAGCCTGGCTTCGAGATTGCGCAGTTTGCCTTCGGCGCGCCGCCGGGCTAGCTGGCCGCGCTCCAGCGTGGCGACGCCTGCGGAGTCGTAGCCCCGGTACTCGAGCCGCTTGAGCGCGTCGACAAGCAAGCCCGCAACCGGCTCACGCCCGAGAATGCCTACGATTCCGCACATGTGAGTGGCCGCCAGCTGCTTGCGCAAGATCTACCGTGACGCGCATATCTCGGCACCAAGGCGAAATGTGCCATGACGTCACTTCTCAGAATTAAGCCTGACATGCTCGTCGTGCCCGTCATTTTGCAGGCGTGTCTCTTTTGCCTAGCGATCCGCGTTGGCGCAAGCGTCGTGCCCACCCATCCTTTATGACCTGCCGTCCACGTGCGAGCGCGAGCGCAGCTGCGGGGACGTCGTGGGTGATAACCGAGCCGGAGCCCACGTAAGCGCCGTCTCCGATCTTCACCGGCGCCACCAGCGCGGAATTCGAGCCGATGAATGCGTTCTTACCGATCTCGGTGCGATGCTTGGCTACACCGTCATAGTTACAGGTGATGGTGCCCGCACCAACGTTGGTGCCGGCACCGACGGTTGCGTCGCCGATATAGCTCAGATGATTGGCCTTGGCGCCGGCCTCGATCACCGCCTCCTTGACCTCGACGAAATTGCCGATGTGAACCTGTTCTTGCAGGCGTGCGCCGGGGCGCAGCCGGGCGTAAGGTCCAACCATCGCCGCCTTGCCCACGTGCGCCCGCTCGAGGTGCGAAAAGGAGCGGATCACGGCATTGTCCTCGACCATCACCCCCGGTCCGAAGACAACAAATGGCTCCACGACCACGTCGCGTCCGAACTTAGTATCCGACGACAGGAAAACCGTTTCCGGCGCCACCAGTGTCACGCCCCCGTCCAGCGCCGCCTGGCGCAGGCGCTGCTGGAGCACGGCACCGGTCTCGGCGAGTTGGGCATTGGTATTGATCCCGCGCACATCGTCCTCCTCAGTTTCGATCACGGCTGTCTTGCATCCCATCGCCCGCGCGATGGCCACGGCATCGGTGAGGTAATATTCGCCTTTGCGGTTATCGTTGCCGATCCGCTCCAGGATCGGCAGCGCGGTCGGACCGGCGAATGCCATCAGACCGCCGTTACACAGTCCGATCGCGCGTTCGGCTGGGCTCGCATCCGCTTCCTCACGGATGGCAACGAGTTCGCCGCCTTCGAGCACGAGGCGACCGTACCGCGTGGGATCCTTCGCGCGAAAGCCAAGCACCACGAGTGCCGCCCCGTCGGCGAGAGCCTTGCGAATGCGCGTGAGCGTCTGCGGCCGAATGAGCGGTGTGTCGCCGAAAATGACTAGCACGTCATCGGGTGCGCGCGCGATCGCAGCTTTTGCCGCCAGCACGGCGTGAGCAGTGCCGCGCCGCTCGGCTTGCACAAAGATGTCCGCATCCGGCAGGATGCGTTTGGCTTCAGCGGCCACTGCCTCGGCGCCGGGCCCAACAACTACCGCGGTCACCGTGCCGCCTGCCTCGAATACGGCGTCGAGCACGTGACCCAGGAGCGAGCGACCGGCAATGGCGTGCAGCACCTTTGGCCGCGCCGAGCGCATGCGAGTGCCTTCGCCGGCCGCAAGCACGATCGCTAGGCAGGTGCGTTGACCCGTCAATGAATATCCTCCACGCCGCTGTGACCGCCGGCGCCGTCATATCTGACTGCGCCGCCGCGGAAAAGTAGAATGCGCGGGGAACTTGGTCGCGGAAAGACCAATCGTGCGTGCTACGGGGATCGACGGCGAGCAGACCCTGGTTGTAGAGAAAGGACATAGCCGGCATACTGCATTCGCTCATGCCGCCGAGGCTGTTTCTGCCTACCGCCCGCCAGATGAACTGGCTCACGCTGATCGCCCTGTTTTCGCTAGGCGAAGCGCTCTACCTCCGCTATCTAGCGATCGAGTACGCGCCGGTATCGCTCGCCTGCCAGGCGGGCCTCGATACCTGGCTGTGCGCCACCTTTCGGCTCACCATCGTGCTCTTCAACCACTCGGCCTTCGGCTGGGTGGCGCTCGGCGCGGCGCTGCTCAATCTGCTGCGGCCGTCAATCCTGCTCCTCGCTATAGCGCTTGCCGCCGGCGNNNNTTCGGCCTAGTCTTGCACAACGCCAATCTCGCAGGCCTAGCCGCCGCGCTGCTGATGCTCAGTCTGGCACGCCCCGCGCCTGCAGCAGAGTAAATGCAAGCGCCAGCAAAGCGGCCGAGAACCACACCGCCTGCCAGTTAGCAAAGCTTTCGTTGCAAACGATATAAACCGCTGACGCCATCAGTGTCGCCGCGATCACGCTCTCAGCCGCCGGGGCCTGCAGGCGCTGCTTCCACCTCGCGAGCAGGCCTCTCTTCACTGCTGGCTTTGCTTTTGTCAGCAGCATCAGCGGGACTGTCGCGGCGGTGAGCGGCGCGAAAGGAAAATCCCGGTAGCGTGGGTCGAACACCAGACCCAGCGCCGCCTGCACCGAGAGGACAGCGAGCACGATCAGGAGAACGCCCAGGCCAAACGCCGCGACCTCGCGCGGGCGTTGCGCCGCGCGGCCGAGCATTTGGGCGAAAGTGGGGGCGGTGGCGCCAGATGCCAGGGCAACAGCAGCGACCACAGGTGATGCCAGGGCCGTCACAGCCCAGGCAAGCG
>VAZQ01000197.1:7747-9724 GCA_005883115.1 Alphaproteobacteria bacterium
CGCAATCGTCCAGCTGATCAGGATGCCGGGTACGATCCCAATCACCGTGATTCGCCACCAGTAACGAGTACCGACGGCAGTACCAACCCGGCGGCGAACGGCCAGCGCGCTTGCAAAAATTACTCCTGCGAGCCCCACCCCGCCGGCGGCTTGCCAACGCCAGTACGGATGATTGGAGACACGGCCGCCCCAGGCGAATTTTGCCTCTCGTCGATAAGCATCGAACAAACCCCAATGGCCGCCGACGGTGCCTTCGAGCTGGCGCTTCCAGGGCTGGTCGTACGCCTCGATCAGGTTCACGCGATAGTTCTCGCGCCTGGCATGATCGAGGACCTCGTGCATGGAGCGCGCTTGGTTCACCGGCGAGGGCAAAGCCCCTTCGCGCATACGGCCGGCGCTCGGCCAGCCGAATTCACCGACGAATACGTCCTTGCCCGGAAAGGCAGCGACTATTTGCGCGTGAATGGCATCGACATGGGCTGCCGCATCCCGTGCGGGAATCGGAAAGTCCTCCCAATAGGGCAGAATATGGATGGTGACAAAATCGACCGCGCTCGCCACGTCGCGGTAGCGCAGCCAGAACTCCCACACATCGGCATAGGTGACCGGCATTGCGACCTGCGCCTTGACTTCGCGGATCGTCCGCACGAGATCGGGCGCCGCCATTTCCCCTCGCAGCAGGACTTCGTTGCCGACAATGACTGCCGCGATCACGTCGGGAAACTGTTTGGCCAGAGCTATCACGGTCGCAACCTGCTTGCGGCTGAGTTCGGGCAAGTTCGACAGCCACAAACCCTGCAGCACCTTCATCCCATGACGCTTGGCGATGGCGGCAATCTGGTCGAGGCCGTGATCGACCGAGTAGGTGCGCACACAGTCTGTGATGTGCTTGAGCTGGGCCAAATCCTCATCGATTTGCCCGGGATCGACTGGAATGTCCGGACCGAGAGGACTCTGGCGCCCGCGAAACGGCGTGTACGACACACAATAAAGCTTCTCACCTGACGCCAACGGGGACAGCGGCATCTGAACCGCCGCACCGACCCACGCCCAGGCCGTGACGATTGCTGCCGCAGCGATCGCGAAAAGCGCAGTTGCAATGCCCATTGAGACTGGTCCCGACCCCTGCTCGCGGATAACGCGCCGCTTATCGCGCTCCAAGGGTGGTGCCAAGGGCCGGCGAAATGCAACGCGAGCGGTTTGTCTCCCAGCGGCTTTTGCCATCTTGGCGTCACCTTAGTCGGCTGCTTTAATCGGATCGCACCAATGGCCATCGCCGCAATGCTGACCGAATGGGTCTCCATGGGAGGGGATCTACCGACCGGGATGGCCCAACAATCAGGACAAACATGCAGCGCTTCCGGATGCGTTTTGTGACCGCCGCCCTCGGCGCGGCGATGATGTTCGTCGCCAATCCGACATTTGCCCAGAATAATGAGCAAAAGCCGGCGGATAAGGAGAAGCCACCGGCCGCTGACACCAAGGAGACCCAGAAAAAGATCGACGAATTTGCCGAGGCCGAGCGGCTGTTGGGAGGGCCCGCGGCCAATCCCGAATGCTTGTGGCTGGGTCGGCGCGTCGTGAGCCTGCTCTGGCGCGATGATCTGGATACTGCCTTCCGCCATCTTGACCTGTATGACCGGTTTGGTTGCCCGGCCGGTCACATCCAGGCAACCTTCCGCTGCCTCGTGCGCCAGGGGAATATTGATGCCAAGGCGACTGACACTCTCAATAGCCGCGTGCATGGCTGCTGGGTGAATCCTAATGCCGAGACGCAGGGCACCGCGGCCGTGCCGAGCGGCACAACCAACCACTAATCTGTACAAACATTCACCAAGAGGGCCGCCAAGCTGTACAAACGTTCAGAAGATTTCGCTGGAGTTTTTCCGAAGAGTTTTGCTGCACGATTTTTTTGTTTGCGCCATTGTTTGCCTTGCATCAGCCATGACTGCCCACTACTTTTAATGACGCCTTATG
>VAZQ01000197.1:9864-16809 GCA_005883115.1 Alphaproteobacteria bacterium
CGCACCGTCGCAGCCGTGGTGGCGCTCGTCGTCTGCGTGCATGCCGGTTTATGGACGCTCCTCGAACGGCAACAGGCGGTTACCAATGTCGACGGCCCGCTTGCCAGCATTTCCTACTCGCCCTACACGCGATCACAACATCCGGACTATGGCGACCGCCCGACGGCGGAGCAGATTCGTGCCGACCTGAAGATCCTTACTCCCTATACCCAGGCGATCCGCACCTACAGCTCGACCGGTGGCGGTGAGCTGGTGCCGGCGATCGCCGCCGAGTTCGGACTTAAAGTCACGCTCGGCATTTGGATCGATAAAAATGAAGCTCGCAACGAGCGGGAGATACAAGCCGCCATCGCGCTTGCGCGCCGCTACAGCAACATCAATGCGATCGTGGTCGGCAATGAGACCACGTTGCGCGCGGAAAAGTCGGTCGACGACCTCCTGCGGCTTATCCAGCGTGTAAAGCGACAGAGTCCGGTACCGGTCACGACCGGCGAAATCTGGACGGTATGGATCGAGCACCCGGAGCTTGCTTCCGCGGTCGACTTCATCGCCGCCCATATTCTGCCTTACTGGGACGGATTCAACGCAACTCAGGCCGTCGATAAGACCATCGAGTTCTATGACAAACTGCGCGCCGCCCATCCGGGCAAGCGTATCGTGATTGCCGAGTTCGGCTGGCCCAGCGCCGGTTACAACATGCGCCAGGCCGATCCCGGTCGCATCGAGCAGGCGAGCGTGCTGCGCGAGTTCATCTCGCGCGCCGAAGCTTACGGCATCGACTACAACATCATCGAGGCATTCGACCAGCCGTGGAAGACCAATGAAGGCGGCGTCGGTATGTACTGGGGCGTGTTCGACGCATCCCGCCACGCCAAGTTCGCCTGGACCGGATTGGTGAGCGATCCGGACCATTGGAAGATCGGCGCCTTAGCGGTGCTCTTGGGTCTGCTGGTATCGCTGCCGATCCTGGCGCGAGGCGCCGCCACATTCGGGGAGGCCGCCGCACTCGCGGTCGTCGCCAATGGAGTGGGCGCCTGGCTCGCGACAGTTTTCGCGTTCTGGCAAACTCATTATTTCGTGTTCGGAGCTGCTTTTGCGCTTGTGCTCGGTATTATACTCCTTGCTCCGCTGGTCGCGATCGCGCTCGCGCGCATCGAAGAGATTGCAGTCATTATCTTTGGGCGCGGCCCGCGCCGGCTCGTCGCCGCCGCCCTGCCAGCGCCGGAAGGCTTCGCACCGAAGGTGTCGATCCACGTTCCCGCCCATCGCGAGCCGCCGGAGATGCTCAAGGTCACGCTCGATGCGGTGGCACGGCTCGACTATCCAAATTTCGAGTGCATTGTTGTCATCAACAACACGCCCGATCCTGCGTTTTGGCGACCGATCGAGGATCATTGCCGCGTGTTGGGCGAGCGTTTCAAATTCACTAACGAGGACAACGTCAGCGGTTATAAAGCCGGAGCGTTGCGGCTTGCGCTTACGCATACCGCTGCAGATGCCGAGATCATCGGAGTCATCGACGCGGATTATGTCGTGCACCCCGACTGGCTCAAAGACTTGGTACCGGCCTTCGTCGATCCGAAGGTCGGTGTGATGCAGGCGCCGCAGGACCATCGCGACGGCGATCGTACCGTCATGCATCACGCGATGAATGGCGAATATGCCGGCTTCTTCGATATCGGTATGATCCAGCGAAACGAGGCAAACGCGATCATCGTGCATGGCACGATGTGCCTGATCCGCCGCGCTGCGCTGGTCTCGGCCGGCGGCTGGCCGAGCGATACGATTGTCGAAGACTGCGACCTCGGCCTGCTGGTACTCGAGCATGGGTGGCAGATTCATTATACAAACCGGCGCTACGGACACGGCCTGTTACCCGACACCTTCGAGGCCTATAAGAAGCAGCGCTACCGTTGGGCCTATGGCGGTTTCCAGATTCTGCGCAAGCATTGGCGTTATCTGCTGCCCGGGGCCAACGGATTGACGCGGGAGCAGAAGCGCGAATTTGCAGTTGGTTGGCTCAACTGGCTAGGCGCGGAGTCGATCGGGGTTGCTGTCGCAATCCTCAATCTCGTCTGGGTGCCGGTTGTTGCGTTTGCTGGCATTGCCATTCCCGACAAGATCCTCACCATCCCAATTCTTGCGGCATTCGTGATTAGTCTGGGGCATTTTGTGACGCTTTATCGTCTGCGAGTTGCGATCCCACCTGCCCAGATGCTCGGCGCCGTCATCGCTGCTATGTCCGTGCAATGGACGGTCGCGCGCGCGGTCGGCTGCGGCGTGTGGAAGGAAACTATGCCTTTTACACGCACCGCCAAAGGCGGTGCGACCTGCAAGGGCACGGAATTTCCGGCGTTTTGGGAGGCGGCACTCGGAATCCTACTTCTGATCGGCGCGCTCGTCGTCCTCGCTCGTGGTGCAGAGCCTGCCCTTCCTTGCCGCCGTGGCGATAGCCATGTTGGAAGATTCGCGCTTCAACGAATTTGCCTATTGGCGAAACGTCGAGGCAAAGGTCGCGGCCCAGTTGCCGCAGCCTACCGCTGTCGCTGAGGCGCCGGCCGAGCAGAAATCCGTGGTCGGTAATCAGTAATCAGAACCAGAGTCAGGAAGCACAGGCCCGAACGGCTTCCCTTACTGATTGCCCATCCCTGACTTGCGTCATCCCGGCAATGCCGTTTCAACCAGCTTGACCCAATACGAGGCGCCGTACGGGATCGCCTCGTCATTGAAATCGTACGCTGGATGGTGGAGACCGGCGCTGTCGCCGTTGCCGACGAAGATGAAAGCGCCGGGGCGCGCTTCGAGCATGAACGAAAAGTCCTCCGCGCCCATGACCGGCGCGACATCCTCGTTGACGCGCTCGCCTCCAACCACTCCGGCCGCGACCGAGGCCGCAAATGCGGCCTGCCGCGCGTGATTACGGGTCACAGGATAATCGCGCCGATAGGTAAGCTTGGCGTTGGCACCGTAGAGACCAGCCGTCCCGGTCACCACCTCATGCAACCGCTTCTCCAAAAGATCGCGGACGTCGGGTGTAAGGCTGCGGGCCGTACCGCGCAGGAGCGCGGTTTGCGGGATCACATTGTCTGTCGAGCCGGCCTGAAAAACGCAGATCGAGATCACTGCGGCGTTTAGCGGATCGACATTGCGCGCGACGATTGACTGAATCTGATTGATGATTTGGGCGCCGACCAGCACCGTGTCGATCGAAACATGCGGCCGCGCCGCATGCCCGCCGCGGCCTTCGATCTCGATCGTGATACGGTCGGCAGCCGCCATCATCGGACCGGGTCGCAGCGCGAATTGGCCTACTGGAAGCCCCGGATAGTTGTGCATGCCATAGACTTCCTCGATGCGGAAGCGCTCCATCAGACCGTCCTGCACCATCGCCTTGCCCCCGGCGCCGCCCTCCTCCGCCGGCTGGAAGATGACTACCGCGGCGCCAGAGAAGTTGCGCGTCTCGGCGAGGTAATGTGCAGCGCCGAGCAGCATGGCTGTATGACCGTCATGACCGCAGGCATGCATCTTCCCCGCCACCGTTGATCTATACGGCACGTTACCGAACTCCTCGATCGGGAGTGCATCCATGTCGGCGCGCAATCCAATGACCCGGCCGTTTCCCCTACCACCGCGGATGACGCCAACCACGCCCGTGCGCCCGATCCCGGTCACGACCTCATCGCAGCCGAAGCTTTTGAGCTTATCGGCGACAGTGGCCGCGGTGCGGTGCACATCGTAGAGGACCTCGGGATTGGCGTGGATGTCGCGCCGCCAGGCAGTAATGTCGCCCTGCATAGCCGCGATCCGATTGACGATCGGCATCAGCTCACTCCTCCCAGCGCATGCGACCGGCCCCCGCCTTCAACATAAGCCGGCGCGCTCGGCTTGGACAGGCCTGAGGCGCTGCGACTATTGACCCCGCACCAAGCCGCCCGTACACACCCGCGCACCGGGCCCGTAGCTCAGTGGTAGAGCAACTGACTTTTAATCAGTAGGTCGCTGGTTCGATCCCAGCCGGGCTCACCATTCTGCGCCTGCGCCGAATGGCTCTTGGAGTGCCCATGGCAAAATCGAACGGTCAAGCGCTGCCGATCTTGATCGCAGGCGGCGGCATCGGCGGGCTGGCGGCGGCGCACGCGCTCGCGCGCAAGGGATTTGCGGTGCGCGTGCTCGAGCATGCGGCGGAATTCCGTGAAATCGGTGCCGGGATCCAGCTCGGCCCCAATGTTTTTCGTGCGCTGGAACGGCTCGGCCTCAAGGAGGCGGTGCTCGCCGATGCTCACCGGCCGCCGGGCATGGAGATGCGGTGCGCGCTCACTGGCAAGCGCGTGACCCGCATTCCGCTCGATGACCCGCGCTTCGCCGAGTGCTTCCAGCAGCCATACGCCGTCACTCACCGGCACGACCTCCATTCCGTCTTCATCGATGCTTGCAAGAGCAACAATCTCATCACGCTCGAGACCAATCGCACGGTCGAGGACTTCGAGCAGGATGATGCCGGCGTCACCGTTCTTCTGCAGTCGGGCGAGCGCATCCGAGGCCGCGCTCTCGTCGGCTGCGACGGCATGTGGTCGAAGGTGCGCGACAAAATCGTCGGCGACGGCAAGCCGTTGGTATCCGGCCATATCGCCTATCGCGCCGTGCTGGCGCGCGAGGAGGTGCCGGACGATCTCTGGAGTCCCGACGTGGTCCTGTGGGCCGGCCCGCACACACACCTCGTGCACTACCCGCTGCGCCGCGCCCAGATCTACAACCTGGTCGCCGTCTTTCACTCCAAACGTTACGTCGAGGGATGGAACGCGGAAGCCGATGCTGGCGAACTGTGGGCGCATTTTGAAGGCCAGCGGCCTGAGGTTCTGCGCATGCTCGAGCGCATCGAGACCTGGCGCATGTGGGTGCTGTGCGATCGCGAGCCGGTGAAAGAATGGAGTAAGGGGCGCGTGACGCTTCTCGGCGACGCGGCCCATCCGATGTTGCAATACCTAGCGCAAGGCGCCTGTATGGCGACCGAAGACGCGGTCTGGCTCGCCGAGAAGGCCGGCGAGAATCAGGATGACTTGCCCGCAGCCTTCCGCGCCTACGTGCAGCAGCGCTATCTGCGCACCGCGCGGGTGCAGATCATGGCGCGCGTCTATGGCGAATTCTACCATGCCCGCGGCCCGACGGCGGAACTGCGCAATCAGATGCTCGGCCCGCGCACGCCGGAAGAGGCCTACGAGGGCATGGCGTGGCTCTATGGCGGAATGTGAAGAGGCGCGGACCGGATCGAGCCGCATCCCACCTAGCCCAACGCCGCCTTGACCCGCTCCGGCGTGAGTGGCAGCTCGCGGATACGTTTGCCGGTGGCATTAGCGATCCCGTTGACGACAGCGGCGGCCGCAGGTCCCAGCGACGCTTCGCCCGCACCGAGCGAAGGTTCGTTTGGACGGTTGATCAGCTCGACCTGCACGATCGGCGCCTCCGGCATGGTGAGGATCGGATAACTCGCCCAGTCACGCGCCAGAACGCCGCCTTGCTCGAAACGCACCTCCTCCTTCAAGGTCCAACTCACAGACTGGATGATGCCACCTTCGATCTGATTGATCAGCCCATCGGGATTGATGATCAGACCGGCATCGACCACGGCCGTAGCGCGTGGGACGCGCACCATACCGCTGCCACGATCGACCTCAACCTCCGCCACCACAGCCACGTAGGAGGCAAGACTTTTGTACCTTGCAAAACCGATGCCGCGGCCGTGCACACCGTCACCCATTTCACTATTCGTCCAGCCCACTTTTCTGGCAATGGCCTCGATCACTGCCCGTGCGCGCGGATCACTGAGATGCGCTAGACGGAAGGCGACCGGATCAGCGCCAGCCGCGGATGCCAACTCATCCATGAAGCACTCGACGGCGAATACGTTGGCGTAGGCGCCGAGCGTGCGCAGCGAAGATACCCAGACCGGCATCTCGGGAATGAAGTGATTGACGATCTTGTAGTTGGATAAGTCGTAGCCGGGAATTGCGTTGCGGTCGCTACCGCCTGCCGGAAGCGGAATGTTGCGCGCGAGCGGCCGCTTCTGCGGCTGCGCGAGATTCCAGCTCGCGAACAGATTGCTGCCATCCGGCGCGCCGGGACGCACGCCATGCGGACCGCTCCACAGCTCGTACTGCCAGTCGACGATTCTGCCATCGGCCACCGCACCCTGTGCCTTCATCACCATGGCCGACCCGTACGGCTCCCATGCAAACTCATCGTCGCGCATCCATTGCACGCGCACCGACCGGCCGGGAACGGCGCGCGCGAGCAGCGCAGCGTCGAGCGCCACGTCGTCGTGGCCGTTGCGGCCATAGCATCCTGCGCCCTCGGCGAAGATGCACCGGATGGCCACGGGTTCGACCTGCAGGGATTTGGCGAGGTCCTGCCGGAGCGGGAATACGCCCTGCGTATGCGACCAGACGGTGAATTTTCCATCCCGGAATTCGGCAAGCGCGCAGGACGGACCGATCGAGGCATGGGCGAGGTAAGGCTTCCGATAGGTCGCCTCCACGAGGTGGGCCCCGCTGGGGCGCACGCTTCCCTGCTTCTCACTGGCGATCGTGTCGACCGTCCGCAGTGAGAGCAATTGCTCATAGATCGTATCCGTATTGGGGAGCTCGGTGCCGCCCGACCAGCGCGCGCCGCCGCTCAACGCGGCACGGGCCTTGATCGCCTGCTCCTCGCGCTCCGTGATAACTCCGAGGAAGCTGCCGTCGCGCACGAGGCCAACAACGCCTGGCATTGTCTTGACTGCGGCTTCATCGATGCTTTCGAGCTTCGCGCCGGAACGCGGCGGATGCACCACACGGCCGTGCAGCATGCCCGGCAAGCGAATGTCCTGAACATACGCGGCACCACCGGTAACCTTAGCCGGGATATCCAGTCTCTGAACCGATTGCCCCACGAGCTTGTATTGTGAGGTGG
>VAZQ01000198.1 GCA_005883115.1 Alphaproteobacteria bacterium
CTGGTCGGCGAGGCGGCTTCACTGCGCGGCTTTTACCAAGGAGTCCTCTGGCCGGATCTGTTGATCGCCATACGACTGGTCGGCGGCGACACGACGACGGAACGTACCGTGGTGCTCGCGCTCATGGCGGCCAGCGTCGCCACGGTCTTCGTCGTCGTCTGGCACTGGCTGCGTCCTTCCGTCGCGCTGCCGGCAGCGCTCATTCTCATCGGGGTGCTGAGCCATGATTTGTCTGCCAGCGCGTTGGTTGATCAGGGCGGGGCGGTGTTGCCGGATGTCCTGGCGGGGGCCGGCCTTCTCTGCTTCGGACTCTCGGGGCAGTCCCGATTCCTCATCGTCGCCGCCTTTGCGGTTGGTGCTGCGATCAACGTCCATATCGCGGCGTTCAGTCTGGTCGTCCCGCTCGTGATGATGGCGGCGTTGGCGGGGCGGCGACCGTGGTACGAGATCACCGTCGCGGTTGCCGTCTTCGTCGCCACTTACCTCGTCAGTTCGAGCGCAGCCCTGCGCGCCAACGTCTTGGCGCTCGCGGAGCGCGGGCGAATCACCTTCGGGCTCATGGGCGCCGCGATCGTCACCTTCGTCTGTGCCTGCCTCGGCGCTCGGTTTCAGCGGCTGTCATGGACTGCGCGCGCCTTCCTGACAGGAGTCATCCTCATCCTGCCATTCGTGTCGGTGTCACTCTGGTTGTTGCTCGTCGAACAGCATCACTTTAACCCCTACTACGTGCATCCGGTCGTGGCACCGGCTGCGGTGTTCGTTGCGGGCCTCTTCGCGGTCCCCTTCGAGCTCGGCGCTCGACGCATCGGCATGCTGCGATGGCTCCCGACCGTGGCGTCGCTCGCCCTGATCGGACGCGTAGCGTTGCACGACTGGTCGCCGATCGTTTCGTTGTCGGCTCCGGGTTTGAACTCGTGGAACCTCGCAGAAGCGCAAGCGATCACCGACCGGATTGTGCGGCGTGGTTGGAGTTACGAAGATCTGGTCTTTCACCTGCAGGGCAACGCCTGCCGTGAATTACTCGTTCAGATGTCCGTCGACGCGCCGGCGCCGGGTCCGCCATTGAGCGATCGCCGGCGCCAGCTCCAGGTCATGAAGTTGCCGCGCACAGCGCTGCCGGAGCTGGCGGACGCGAATGAAGTCGTTCCCTTGGGACCGACGACGGTGGCCGTCGTGCGCGACATCGATTCGTGGTTGGCGCCGGAATCATTGACCGCATGTCGCGTGCCCGTCGCTTCGCCGTCACCAACATCCTGTGCGCCCGCGCTCGTTCGCCCGGCGGCGACGCGCGCCCCGGAACGCTTCCTCTTCGTCACCCGATCCTATCCAGAGGTGCACTTTCTCGACCTCCAGCGGCCGTATATTTCCCGCTTTGAGATTCCGTTGCGGCCGATCGCTGGCGAGAGTCGCGATCTGGTGGTGACCGACCGCGCCGTAGGCGATTGTGGATGGCACATTGTGAAGGTCGAGGGAGTGCGCGTCGAAGGGAGATTGCCGGCGCGGCGGGTGCGGCTGCACGCCGCTGACGCTACCGCGGGCGTATTGGTGATCGAGAAGCCATTCGGTACGCAGAACTGCCAGACGGATCAGCCCGCTGACATGCGTTATCCGCCCTGTGTGTTCGAGGCACGGCCAGACGATCCGCTAGCGATGTTCGCCGAGACGAGCTGATGTCCAGAGTTGCCCGAGTCGCTCTTTGCCTCGGCGCAATGGCGTGCAGCCTATCGGCCGCCGCTCAAGACCTATCCCTCACCAGAGACTGCGAAGTCGGCTTTCGACAATTCATCAATTTGGCAGAAGCGGGTCGGCTCGGAACCGATGTGAGCGATGCCAACGTCGCGATCGCCGACAATCAGGTTCGCGTCGAACTGGTGCGCGCCGGCGCGCCGAACAAGCTGTTGTTTCTCACGCGCAAGCGCTCGCTCGAGTCGCCGTCTCGATACTTCGATATTGCTCTCGGTGAGGGTGCGACCGCTGACGACCTGGATCGAGTAGGCAAAGCGCTGGACGAGGTTTTCCGTTCCGATCCGTTCGAGATCGTCGGTCTCGAAGCATCGCCCGACGGCGAACCGATATCGAGTCTGATCGAGGCCTGGGGCCGCGACGGCTGGAGCGGAGTGGCCCGAGCATGGGAACGGCGGGCAATGGTTCTTGCGAGTCTTCGCTACACGGTCGGCGTGATTGTGCTCGTCGCGCTCGCTCTGCTGCTGAGTCTGGCGCTACTGTGGGGCTCGCGCCCACCACGATCGGCGTCCGATCGGTAGTCATGGTTTCAGTTCGCGACGCGCGGCGTATTCTGCGCACGTCTTGGATTGTGGTGCTCCTGACAGGCTGTCTTTTCCCGCTCATCTTGACACCAGTGACTGAGGCCGACGTGGTTGGAGGTTGCGACGACGCGTTTCGGGCGTGGCTCGCGTCCTGTGCGGAACAGGAGGGGATCGCCCTCTCCGAGGATCACTGTGCCGATGGAGTCGCTGTCGTCGCTGCGAGCAGCGACGGGCAGGTGCTGCGAATCGAGCTGTCTCTCGACCGACGTTCGACTCTTGCGCGGGTGGGCGGAATTGGGCTCGCGCCAATCGGCGATTTCGCTGATTGGCAGACCGCCCCCGAACCGTTTCATCGCAGCTTCGAGGCCGTACGCGCCTGCGTGGCGGCCCGCGCGCCGGTCATCATACCCTCGACCCAGGCGGTCGAGGCCGTCGCGTGCGGCGTGCGATGTTTGTTAGCGTGGGGGGCGATTGGTGGGTTCGTCGTATTCATGATCGCTTCGGCACAGCGACGATCCCGCTGGCTCGAAACCGGCTATGCGTTCTCCGCTGTGGCGCTCGCCGGCGTGGTCCGACGACTGGCAATTCAGCCTGCATTCTTCCATCAGAACGGCCACGGGGCCGGCTGGGTTCTGATGGCGCAGTGCAGGCCGTCGACCTACGGCCCCGGTTACGCGGCGCTCTTCCATCCGGCCGCTCTATGGGGCGGCGCGCACGCCGAACGCGCCGTTTTCGGCGCGCAGGAAGTTCTCGCGACGGCGGCAATTGGTGCGATATATGCGTTGGCGCGCAACCTCGGGAACCCCCGTCCGGTTGCCTGGGCGTGCACGGTGGCAATCGGGCTCGAACCGCTGCTGGGACGGCTGGCACGCAGCGAGTCGTACTATGCCACCTCGCTGTGGCTGATCGGCATGGCGATCGCCGCTCTATTCGCGACCGGGCCGCGAGCGCGGGGGCGGGATAAGCGAAACTGGGGAGGTGCAGCGCTCGCAGGCCTCCTCCTCGCGACCGCCGTGACCGTTCATCCCGTTGCGTGGGTTCCCGCCGCGTTCGCTCCCGCGGTGCTAGTGCTCCACACCGGACGCCGCCGCGAGCGCATCATCTCCTCGCTCGGTGCGATCGGGCTCATCGCGGCAGTCGGGGCCGCCGTCGCATTGCCATCGGTGCGCGCGGTGCTGCATGGACAATTGGGCGCCCAATGGGGGCAGGCGTCACCGCAGGGCGCCCGGTTGGTTTGGGTTGGCACGCTGCTAGCGGCGCCTTGGATTGCGCTGCTTGCACTGCCGCGTCGACTGGCTCCATGGATACTGCCGGTTTCGCTCGTCGTGGGAGCCGTGACACTCGACAGAATGACGAACCTCTTCGGCGTCGATTCCCATATCGCGCCAGCGCAGGCGTGGCGGTTGCTGTTCGGTGCGACGGCGCTGGCGGCGTTCCTCGCATGGCTCGCTCGTCTCGGGCATCTTGCAGGGCGGCACAGCCGCCACGCGCCGGGGCTGCTTGCGGTTGTCGTGGCCGTCGTCGGCGTGACGCACGCAGTGACCAGCTTTCATGCGGCGACGCTGCTCACGACCGACGCCCTCGAGATGGCCGTGTTCGCCCCTTGGTTGCAATCGCTGCCCGCGACGGGCCGCCTGTTCCACCTCGGAAGAAGCGGCGAAATGATGCAAGAGCTGCCCGTCTACTCGCGATGCGGCTTCTCCGGTCCGGAGGTTTTCGCGCTGGATGCCAAGGAGCCGCCCCGTACGATGTTGCCGGGAGACTATTGGTTCCATTCGGCGACGTGCTCTTCCAATTTCGGAAGAGGCTGGTGCGATGCGATGGAACACGAGGTGGTGCTGCGCCCCCTCCATGTCGAGCGCTTTCCGGCGCGCCCGAGTCTCCCATATCTACCGTACGACGTGCCCGAGGTCGTGAGCGCGCTCTACCATGTCGAAGCGATTCGCCAGCCGCAGTAAGTCCGCGACGCCAGGGACGCTGCGGGTCGCCGTATTCTGTGGCGGGCGTGGCGCCACGAGCATCCTCCGCGCGCTACTGCGCACGCCGGGCGTTCATCTCACGGTGCTCGTAAATGCCTACGACGACGGATTATCGACTGGACGGCTACGCGGCTTTGTGCCGGGAATGCTCGGCGCGTCAGATTTTCGCAAGAACCTGGCGCGTTTGCTGGCCATGTCCTCACCGGTACAATTCGCGGTCGCGGACCTCCTCGAGTATCGGTTCCCGGCCGGGGTCGCACCGCACACGTTGGACGTCCTGGTCGAGGCATTCGCTGCCCGCGCCCAGGCTCGTCGACGTGCCGCGGCTTCTGGGAACGGCCTGCCCGAGTCGCTGAACGGCCTGATGCAGTCAATTGACCAACAGAGCGCGCGTGTATTTCACGAGCAGCTCGCTGCGTTCGCAGCCTATGCGCGTGCCCAACGCGAGCCCTTCTCGTTCGAAGATTGCGCGTTGGGCAATCTGCTGCTGGCGGGCGCCTACATTGCCAACGGTCGCTCGTTCAACCCGGCGGTTACCCAGCTCGCGCGCGCCTTGCATTGTCGTGCCGATGTCCTCAACGTCACCACCGGCGACAATCGGATTCTTGTTGCGCTGAAGGCCGATGGT
>VAZQ01000199.1 GCA_005883115.1 Alphaproteobacteria bacterium
GCCGCCATCGCCCGTTTGCGTTTCCGATAACCGTGGGTGTTGCCGCCGTGGCGGCCGGGTTTGCAACTGCGACGGTCAAGCGCGAGATCATCGCCCATCCGGTGCTCTCGGCCCCGGTGTGGAACGCCGAGCTCGCAGGGTTCGTCGAGGTGCGGGAAGAGCGCGAGCGCTCCGATCGTATTGTCGTTCGCCTCGAGCGCGGTAGCGGGGCGCGCATGAGCGAAAACCTCGAGCGCGTGCGGGTATCAGTGCGCAAGGGGACGGCGCCGCCGGTGGGCAGTTTCATCGAGTTCAAGGCACGCTTGTCTGCGCCGCTCGAACCGTTGCGCCCCGGCGGCTATGACTTCGCGCGCGACATGTATTTTCAGCGCATCGGAGCCTCGGGCTTCGTCCTTGGCCCGATTCGCACGGTTGAGGCGCCGCACGCGGCGGGGCTGCGCCTGCGCTATGCGGCATTCGTTGAAGGCATGCGGGAAGCCTTCGACAAGCGGATCCGCACGATCCTGCCCGGCGACAAAGGTGCGATTGCCTCGGCGCTGATCACCGGTAAACGCGACGCCATCTCGGCGCCGGTGAACGAGGCCATGTACGTGTCGGGCCTCGCCCACGTGCTCTCGATCTCCGGCTATCATATGGCGGTGGTGGCCGGGATCACCTTCTTTGCGTTGCGTGCGCTGTTTGCGCTCATGCCGGCCTTCAGCAGCCGTCATCCGATCAAGAAATGGGCGGCTCTTGCCGCGCTTGGCGCAGCGGCGTTCTACCTCGTGCTGTCGGGGGCGGAGGTCGCGACCCAGCGCTCTTTCATCATGATCAGTATCGTGCTCGTCGGGGTCATGATCGACCGGCCGACGCTCACGTTTCGCACGCTGACCGCCGCGGCCTTCGGCGTGCTCCTGCTCGCACCCGAAGCCATCGTTCATCCGAGCTTCCAGATGTCGTTTGCAGCGACACTCGCGCTCGTCGCCGGATACCAGCAGGGTCTGCCCTGGATGAGCAAAGGCGGCGACACGCCACTCGCCGCCAAGCTGGCGCTCTGGGGCGGCCGCGAGATCGTCGGCCTGCTCATCGTCTCGTTGCTCGCGGGCACCGCCACGATCCCCTACATCGCTTATCACTTCCACCGCATCTCCCCCTACGGGGTGGTCGCGAATTTGCTTGCAATGCCCATCGTATCCGCCTGGGTCATGCCCATTGGAATCCTCGGCGTGTTGAGCATGCCCCTCGGCCTCGACAGCTGGTGCTGGTGGCTTATGGGCGAGGGCATCGAATGGATGATGCGCGTTGCGAGCTGGGTGACGAGTTTCCCAGAAGCGCTTGGGCGTGTTGCGGCCTTCGACTCCAGTCCACTGCTCCTGTGCACGGCCGGGCTCGTTGTGCTCTGTCTCTTGCGAACGCCGTTGCGCTGCATCGGGGTGTTAATGATGGCCGGCGCTATTATTCTGATGATTCGAGCGCCCCAGCCCGATGTGCTGATCGCGGCCGACGGCAGCGCGGTTGCGCTGCGTGGCGCAAACGGGCGGCTGTCCATGATCAAATCCGGTAGCGATGTCTTTGCGTTCCGGGAGTGGCTTGCGGCCGACGCCGATTGGCGCACGGCGAAGGATGATACGCTGGGGGAGGGAATCAAATGCGATGCGGCAGGTTGTGTCGGCAAGCTGCGCGACGGCTCAGTCGTCGCGATCGCGAAAAGCATCGAGGCCTTTGAGGAAGACTGCCGTCGCGCCGCCTTGGTGGTGAGCAACCGCGATGCGCCACCGGGATGTGCCGCCTTGGTGATCGATCGCGGTGTCTGGCGACGCTCCGGAGCGATGGCATTGCGCCGCCGCGGAGGACAGTTTGAGATCACGGCGGCGCGGTCCCGGGGCTATGACCGGCCGTGGGCACGCGCGGTTGTGTCGGAGGGCGACGCGCTCGTGCCGAGCCGCGCGGCGCCGCAGCCGCGCGACGCTACCCCACGCGCAGACGATCTGGAGGCGGGAGACTGAGATGCTGGGCTACGTCTGGGAGGAGCGCGGGAATCAATACCGGCGGAAGAGCCCCACCAGCTTGCCTTGGATGCGCACCCGGTTCGGAGGAAGAATGCGGACCTCGTAGCCGGCGTTTGCTGGCTCGAGTGCAATCGAGGCACCGCGGCGACGGAAACGCTTGAGGGTGGCCTCTTCGTCGTCGATCAACGCGACCACGATGTCGCCGGTATCGGCGCCCTCCGTCTTCTTGAGTAGCGCAATGTCGCCATCCAGAATGCCGGCCTCGATCATGCTGTCGCCCTTGACCTCGAGCGCGAAGTGATCGCCGCTCGAGAGCATGTCGGGCGGCATGTTGATCACATGGCTCTTGGTCTGGATCGCCTCAATCGGCGTGCCCGCGGCGATGCGTCCCATGACGGGCACCGCCACAGGCCGTGCGCCTTCGTCTTCAGAAGCGGTGCGCACCCGCCCGAGGTTGCCCTCGATCACGCTCGGCGTGAATCCGCGCGCGCGGCTGGTCCCGATGCCGTGGGCAACCGACTCGGGTAACTTGATCACCTCGATAGCGCGTGCGCGATTGGGCAGGCGGCGGATGAAGCCACGCTCCTCCAGCGCGGTAATGAGGCGATGGATCCCGGATTTCGAACGCAGATCCAGCGCGTCCTTCATCTCATCGAAGGAAGGCGGCACGCCGGTTTCTTTCAGGCGCTCGTGGATGAAGCGCAGCAGTTCGAACTGTTTTCGGGTCAACATCTTCTGCGTCCCCCATTCCCGGCGGCCGCAAAGCGACTCGCCGAAACAAATCATGAACGGACAGTATATGTTCGATATGTGTTCCGCAACCCTTTAATTTGAGGTGAACGGGCGCGCGGAACTTGAGGGAACTTTGCCAGATCGGCGGACTTCGCCCGGGTCGCCCGGTGAGATGATAACTCGGCCTTTGGACGAGCCATCTGCTTTGTTGCGCGCAAACCGCATGGCGCAGCATCGGGGCAAATTTCAGGGGGACCCGCGCGGCGGATTTCCTGCGGCCGTGGCGCTATGGTGCCAAGCGGATGATGGAGCACCTCTCGCCCGCCTTGGCGGCTGGAGCAAACGGCGCGCGTACGAGAAGACAGTCGGCGCGCGCAAGCGGCATGAGCATGGAACTATCCTGGACCGGCGCCGGCGTGGCAACCGCAACGCCGTCGGGGCTGGCCTCCAGCGTCGCGCGCAGGTAGTCGGCACGCTCGTCGTTGGCCGCCAGATCGCAGCCCAGCCGTGCCGTCTCGGGCGAAGGGGCGACATCGCTGCGCCCGGCGAGGCGCCGAATAAGGGGAAGCAGAAAAAGCACCGTGCAAACATAGGCCGAGACAGGATTTCCCGGCAGCCCTAGGACGTGCATACGGTCGAGCCGACCATGCATCATCGGCCGCCCTGGACGCACCGCCACCTTCCAGAACGATAGGGCAAGCCCTTCGCTCGCCAGCGCCTCGCGTACGAGATCGTAATCACCGACCGAAGCGCCGCCCGACGTAACCAGAATATCAGCGCCGAGATCGCGTGCACGACGCACAGCGGCGGCGGTCTCGGCGAGGCGATCCGGCACGATGCCGAGGTCGACCACCTCGCACCCCTCCCGGCGCGCGGCCGCCATGGTGGCATAGCCATTGGAATGGACGATTTGACCGAAACCAGGCGTCGCGCCGGGCATCACCAATTCATCGCCGGTTGCCAGCAGCGCCACCTTCGGACAGCGATGCACTGGCACGGTGGGATGGTTCATCGCGGCCGCGAGGGCAACATCGCGATCGGTAAGCCGGCAGCCCTTGGCGAGCAGCACCGCGCCGCGTTTGAAATCGAGGCCCTCGACGCGGATATGCTTGCCTTTGCCAGAGGGCGTGGTGACGGTGACAGCGTCGCCCTCACGCGAGGTGTTTTCCTGGATGACGATCGTGTCAGTGCCGGGGGGCAGGACACCGCCGGTGAAAATGCGCGCGGCCTCGCCGGCGCCGACCGTGCCGTGAAACGGATGTCCGGCTGCGACTTCGCCGATGACTTTGAGCTTGACCGGCACTCTGGCAACGTCCGCCGAACGCACCGCGTAACCGTCCATCGCGGAGACGTCGGCAGGCGGCTGGGTGCGCAGCGCCGCGACGTCGGCGGCGAGCACCCGCCCGTAGGCGTCCGCGAGCGGCGTGGCCTCGGCCGCGAGCGGCTCCGCATCCGCGAGCACGCGGGCGAGCGCCTCTGCGACCGGCATCAGCGCCACTAGCCTACTCCTTTGCTCGATAATGTCCCGATCTGCCGCCGCGCTTTTCCAGCAGGCGGATGCCCTCGATGCGCATGCCGCGCTCGAGCGCCTTCACCATGTCGTAGATGGTGAGGCAGGCGACTGCGACCGCGGTCAACGCTTCCATCTCCACCCCGGTCCGGCCATTCACCTTGACGCGTGCGCGCACGTTAAGACCCGGCAGCTTGCGCTCGGGCGCAATATCGACGGTGATGTTCGAGATGGGCAGGGGATGGCAGAGCGGGATCAGCTCGTGGGTGCGTTTTGCCGCCATGATGCCGGCGAGGCGGGCAGCCCCCAGGACGTCGCCCTTTTTGGCGTTGCCGGCAAGCACGAGGTCGAGCGTTTTTTCCGTCATCACCACACGGCCTTCCGCGGCGGCCACGCGTTCGGTTGCGGCTTTTTCCGACACGTCGACCATGCGTGCCTCGCCGCCGCGGTTTAGATGAGTGAGTTGAGACATGCGCGCCACCGCTCACCCCGCGGCACCGACGCGGCGCTCCTTGCGAATGAGCGCGCGTGTCGCAGCTTCGACGTCGCGCTCGCGCATGAGGCTTTCGCCGCCGAGAAAAGTCGAGATGCCAACCGATGCCAGGTATTCGAGATCGGCGGGGGAGAAGATCCCGCTCTCGCCGACGGCGATACGGCCGGGAGGAATCCTCGGCGCCAGACGCCGGCTGACGGCGAGCGTCGTCTCGAACGTCTTGAGGTTTCGATTGTTGATGCCAATGAGCGGAGAGCGCATGCGAAGCGCCCGTTCGAGCTCAGCTTCGTCGTGCACTTCCAAGAGGGCATCCATGCCGAATGCCTGCGCGGCTTCCTCGAGCTCCTGCGCGGCGGCGTCGTCGACCGCGGCCAGGATGATCAGGATGCAGTCGGCGCCCCATGCCCGCGCCTCGGCGACTTGATAAACGTCATACATGAAA
>VAZQ01000200.1 GCA_005883115.1 Alphaproteobacteria bacterium
CCGCCGCGAGTTCGCGCCCGATCGCGGCCGCGAAACCGCGCGGAGCAGGAGCCGATCTGGCATCGGCCTCGATCGCGGCCAAGGAACGGACGCGCTTGGCCGCCGTAATCTCTTCGCGTTTGTAGGCCTCGATCTCAGTGAGAATGTCCGCCATCGCGGCCTCACTCGGTTCTTGCGTCGGTGTGGCGTGCGAGAAAAGCCATCGTGCGATTCTCACGCATTCGAAACCGTAACCAGCCGCTGGAGCCGGTTCGCGGCTTCGCCGGAATCGATCGACGCCTGGGCGAGCGCAAGCGCTCCTTTGAGATCCTTCGCCCGCGCCGCAACCATCAGCGCCGCCGCTGCATTGAGGATCGAAATGTCATGGAAGGCGCCGCTCTTGCC
>VAZQ01000201.1 GCA_005883115.1 Alphaproteobacteria bacterium
GAAGAAGCGGCCGGACATCGTCACCGACGGCGGCATTCCCGATGCCATCCTCGAGAATGCGCCGGTGGCGGAGGAACATTTCTTCGTCGTACCGAAGGTGGTGGAATAACTCGCCCCGCGGCCTATCCCACCATGCCCGGGCGAGCGCTGTAAACCCGAGCATGTCCAGAGGCTGAGGAGGATCATCTCGACCCGTGACCGACCTCACGTCGCTGACCCTTACCGACGCACGCGATCGCCTTCGCCGGCGAGAATTCTCGGCCGCCGAACTCGCCGAGGCTCACCTTACCGCGATGGAGCAGGCGCGCGCGCTCAATGCTTATGTGCTGGAGACACCGGATCGGGCGCGCGCCATGGCGCGTGCGGCCGATGCGCGGCTTGCCGCAGGTGATGCGCGGCCGCTCGAAGGGCTCGCGCTCGGCGTTAAGGATATGTTCGCGACCAAGGACGTACGCACCACGGCCTGCTCGCGCATCCTCGACAATTTCCTGCCGGCCTACGAGTCGACCGTGAGCGCCAATCTCTGGCGCGACGGCGCGGTGATGCTGGGCAAACTCAACAACGATGAATTCGCGATGGGCTCGTCGAACGAAAGCTCTTTTTTCGGGCCGGCGATCTCGCCCTGGCGCCGAAGGAGCGCGAATACGCCGCTGGTGCCAGGCGGCTCCTCGGGCGGCTCGGCGGCGGCCGTGGCGGCGCAGCTGTGCCTCGGCGCAACGGGAACCGATACCGGCGGCTCCATCCGCCAGCCCGCGGCTTTCACCGGCATCGTTGGCGTCAAGCCAACCTATGGCCGTTGCTCGCGGTGGGGCATCGTGGCGTTTGCGTCGTCGCTCGATCAGGCCGGTCCGCTCGCGCGCACGGTGCGCGATGCCGCGATCTTGCTCACCTCGATGGCAGGGCACGATCCGAAGGATACGACATCGGTTGATCTGCCCGTTCCCGACTACGAAGCGGCCGTCGGCGGATCGATCAAGGGAATGAAGGTCGGCATTCCGAAGGAATACCGCGTCGCGGGCATGGCGAACGAAATCGAGAAGCTGTGGGAGGGCGGCGCGCAGTGGCTCGCTTCCGCCGGCGCAGACTTGGTCACGGTCTCGCTGCCGCATACCAAATATGCTTTGCCGGCCTACTACATCGTGGCGCCGGCGGAGGCATCCTCCAATCTCGCCCGCTATGATGGCGTGCGTTACGGCCTGCGCGTGCCGGGGCGCGACGTCTCCGACATGTACCAAAACACGCGTGCGGCCGGTTTCGGCAACGAGGTGCGCCGCCGCATCATGATCGGCACTTATGTGCTCTCGGCCGGCTATTACGACGCCTATTACTTGCGCGCGCAAAAGGTCCGCACGCTGATCAAGCGCGATTTCGAGCAGGTTTTCGCCGCGGGCGTTGACGCCATACTCGCGCCGGCGACACCGTCGGCTGCCTTCGGCATCGGCGAGAAGGGCGGGGGCGATCCAGTCGAGATGTATCTCAACGACGTGTTCACGGTGCCGGTCAACCTGGCGGGCTTGCCTGGAATTTCCGTTCCGGGCGGCTTGTCAGCCGAAGGTTTGCCTCTCGGGCTTCAGCTCATCGGCCGTCCCTTCGGCGAGGAGCCGCTATTCTCGCTCGCAAGCGTCATTGAGGAAGCGGCCGGGCGGCTTTCACCGCAGCGATGGTGGTAGCATCGCGACAACAACCGTTTATGTATCGGATCGGCTGCTCTTTCACGTTACGAGGCAAGCCTGATTTGTCGCCCCCGATGATGAACTTCTACGAATTCAAGGAATCGTTGGCGAAGACCAAGCCACCGGCCGAACTCACGCCCGCGCTGGCGGCGCTGTGGTGGGCCGGCAAGGACAACTGGGAGAGGGCGCACAACATCGTTATGGATGCGGCCGGCAAGGACAGCGCCTGGGTGCACGCCTATTTGCATCGCGTGGAGGGCGATCTCGACAATGCTCGGTACTGGTACCGACGCGCGCAACGTCCCGTGTCGACCAAGCCGTTTGCCGCCGAGTGGGACGCGATCGCTGAAAGCCTGCTGGAAGGGCTCGCCTGACGCGTCGGCCGGACAATCGTCCGAGCGTGACCCAGGTGCGCGAGCTTGCGAGCTCTCTTATTTGCCCTTCCCTTCCGCGATCGGCGGAAGGTCGGCATCGCTGTTGACGGTCTTTTTGCTCACGTGCTCCCCGCCGCTGAGCAGGAACATCGCGAGTGCGACCGCAATCAGCGCGCCCAAGATGGCGCCGAGCGTCCCGGTCGGGGTTCCTTTGTCGTTCATCGCCGACTCCGATCATTCGGACTCAACACCCAACGTCTGTGCCGCGTGCGAGGTTCCAGCGCGTTCCGGCGCGCCGCGGAATTGCGGCAGCCTTGTGGCGCCTTGCTGAAGCGTTTAACAGACCGCAAGCACGCCAATGTGCGCGGGTAGAACTGCGATGGCGAGAGACGTTCACGATCCGCCCATGAAATCCAAACTCATCAAAGGCAGGATGGGGGATTGGGAGGTTGTGATCGGCATGGAGGTCCATGCCCAGGTGACCTCACAATCGAAACTCTTTTCCGGCGCTTCGACGGTCTTTGGCGGCGAGCCCAATTCGCAGGTCTCGCTCGTGGATGCGGCCATGCCGGGCATGCTGCCGGTCATCAATGAGGCGTGCATCAAACAGGCGGTGCGCACCGGCCTCGGCCTCGCGGCGCGGATCAACCTGAAATCGGTGTTCGACCGCAAGAACTACTTTTATCCCGATCTCCCGCAGGGTTATCAGATCAGCCAGTACAAATCGCCGCTCGTCGGAGAAGGCGAGGTGGTCGTCGATTTGCCGGACGGTGAGACCGTGAGGGTCGGTATCGAGCGGCTGCATCTCGAGCAAGACGCCGGCAAGTCGCTGCATGACCGTCACTCCAGCATGTCGCTCGTCGACCTCAACCGGGCGGGCGTGGCGCTGATGGAAATCGTATCAAAGCCGGATATGCGCTCGTCCGAGGATGCCAAGGCGTACGTGGCGAAGCTGCGGGCTATCTTGCGCTACCTCGGCACCTGCGACGGCGACATGGAGAAGGGCAACCTTCGCGCCGACGTCAACGTGTCCGTGCGCAAGCCCGGCGCGCCGCTTGCTACCCGCTGCGAGATCAAGAACCTCAACTCAATCCGTTTCATCGGGCAAGCGATCGAGTACGAGGCGCGGCGTCAGATCGACATTCTTGAAGACGGCGGCGAAATCGAGCAGGAGACGCGCTTGTTTGATCCGGCCAAAGGCGAGACCCGCTCCATGCGCAACAAAGAAGAGGCGCATGATTACCGGTATTTCCCCGATCCCGATCTTTTGCCGCTCGAATTGACGCCCGACTATGTCGAGGACCTAAAGGCGCAGCTTCCGGAATTGCCGGACGAGAAAAAGGCACGATTCGTGCGCGATTACGGCCTCTCAGGGTACGATGCCGGCGTTCTCGTTGCCGAGCGGGAGACGGCGGCTTTCTTCGAAGACGTTGCGAAGGGTCGGGACGCGAAGGCGGCCGCGAACTGGGTGATCAATGAGCTTGCAGGTCGGCTCAACAAAGAGGGCAGGGACGTTGCCGCCTCGCCGGTGTCAGCCTCGCAGCTCGGCGCAATCCTCGATTTAATCTCGGCCGGCACCATTTCCGGCAAGATCGCCAAGGATTTGTTCGAGATCTGTTGGCGCGAAGGTGGCGACCCGCGGGCCATCGTGGAGGCGCGCGGCATGACACAAGTGACCGACCTCGCTGCGATCGAACCGGTGATCGACGAGATCATTGCCAAGAACGCGGACAAGGTGCAGCAAGCAAAATCCAAGCCTGCGCTCATCAGTTGGTTCGTCGGTCAGGTGATGAAGGCGTCCGGCGGCAAAGCCAATCCGAAAGCGGTGAACGAGTTGCTCAAAAGCAAGCTCGGACTCTAAAGCGTGACGTCGAGCGCATGACAATCGGCGGAGCGCGACACTAATTTGCCGTTCATCTTTCTCGTCGATCGTCCGCGCTTTGTCGGTTGAGCGAATCACCTTGCGTGCCGATTCGCTCGATTCTGGCGGATCGGGCGTTCGGGAGCAGGTTTTCAAGCGGCTGGGCAAAAGATTTTTTGCACAACTTAATTGGTATGCTTAACGTGGGGTTGCGAGGGCGTTGGCCGGGGCGCGCGTGCTCCGTATTCGCTCGACTCGATGCAGTCGCGCGAAAATCGCCACATCATAAAAACCCTTATGTCATCGATACTTTCTAGCGCTGGGAAAAACATCATGCGCGCCGCTGCGCGGTTTCGCTGTGTACGATGTGATGCGCGCCGCCTGCGCGCCGCAACGCGCAGGATCTAACGTGGATGCGCGTCCGGCCGCGCTACATCGCGCAAAAACACTGGTTTTTTTATCGCGCTGTAGTAATCCGAATACGGTGTTCGCGATCCCCGCGGGCACTGGACGACATCGCCACTCACTCAGGCTAGGAGGGCAGCATGGCGAAGAAGCGAAGGAAGACAGCGAAGGCAGCGAAGAAGGGCGCAAAGAAAACCAGGCGCCGGAAGAAGAAGTAAGCGCGCGCCGCGCATCAGTCTTCGACTTCGAACGACGTCGATGACTGCGTCAAACGGGCCGGCGCGCGTCGAAGAGCGGTGAGCGCATCGCATTTCGACATTGCCGGCCCAGTCGACGCCCCGGGGGCGTCGGCGAGACAGGGGCTCGAGCTTCATCGCTTCCGTTCATCGGAGACGTGAAGAGAGGTGGGGGATCTCCCCACCTCGCCAGGAGCAGAACTCTGCTGCTGGATTCGAAGCCCCGGCTCTCGCCGACGCCCTCGGTATGTTCGAATCGGCCCATGCGGCTTCGCTCGCGCGAGGCTGGCTACGTTTGACGATTTAGACTGATTGCAGGTTCGCGGCGGCGGACGTAAACGGCGGGCTGGATCCTCCGCTGAGAGAGCCGCATGGCCCGCACCGCTGCGAGATCGAGCCGCAACAGGGTTGCGCGCAAAGCCCAATCTTCCGCAACCCGAGGCGGGAGCGGCAAGAAGCCGATCGATCTCTATTACTGGCCGACGCCGAACGGCTGGAAGATTACGATTATGCTCGAGGAGTGCGCGCTTGCTTACACGATGATCCCGGTCGACATCTCCAAGGGCGATCAGTTCAGGCCCGGCTTCCTGGCAATCTCTCCTAACAACCGCATCCCGGCAATCGTCGACCACGATGGTCCGGGCAGCAAGCCCATCTCGATCTTCGAGTCCGGCGCGATCCTGCAATATCTCGCGCGCAAGACTGAAAAATTCTATCCCCAGGACGAGCCTGGTCGTGTCGAAGTCGACCAGTGGCTGTTCTGGCAGATGGCCAATCTCGGCCCCAAGGCAGGCGAGGCCAACCACTTCCGCCATTATGCGCCGGAGAAGCTGCCGTACGCCATCGAGCGCTTCACCAACGAGATGAATCGTCTTTACGGCGTTATGGACAAGCGGCTCCAAGACCGCGAGTTCCTCGCTCGCAGGTACTCGATCGCCGATATCGCCTGCATCGGTTGGGCGAGCCGTGCCGAGCGCCACGGTCACGACCTGAGCCGGTTTCCAAACGTCCGGCGCTGGCTCAAAACCGTGCTAGCGCGGCCGGCGGTGAAACGAGGTCTGTCCGTAAAGGTCGAAGCGGCCTTTCGCGTTGATGTGACAGATCCACAGGTGCGCGCGGTTCTGTTCAATCAGCGCGCGCGCTAGTTCGGGCCGCGATCACCTCGGATGGAGCCTACGTGTCCGAGTGGGTTTTGCCCCTGCGCAGCCGCGAAGTCCTTGACCGGTCCCGAGGTGGCCGATAGGCAAATTCGTATCGGAGACGTGGCCGAGTGGCTGAAGGCGGCGGTTTGCTAAACCGTTATACGGTCTAAAGCCGTATCGAGGGTTCGAATCCCTCCGTCTCCGCCAGCTCTCTGTTCAGTTCGAGTTTGACATGATGGGACGAGCCGCCCCGAGCGGCGCCGTAAACTGCGAAAGGGGCGGACATTCATCCGCCCCCTCGCATTTCTAAGCCGCAGCGAAACTTACCACTCG
>VAZQ01000705.1:0-791 GCA_005883115.1 Alphaproteobacteria bacterium
GCTCATCTGCCGGATCAACGCGCGCAGGTCCGCGGCGATCCTCGGTCGGCCTCCAAGAGAGCGAGATTTCCAACGCCAGTACCGGCGGAAGCCGGCTCGATGCCAACGAACAAGGGTCTCCGGTCGGATGATCGTGATGGCCTTCAGGACCGATGGAAACCATCGATACAGGTGGACCAAGAACAAGCGATCCCCGTTCGTGAGGTGGACACGACCACGCGTTTTCCGCTGCAACACGATCAGCTGATGTCGGAGCGCCGCGTTCTCTGCCTCAAGTCGGCTCTTCGACTTGAACAGCGAGGCGAACAGGGTCAGGAAGAAGCAGAGCAGCGCGATCGTCGCCGTTGACGTTAGGCGATTCGGTCACGTAATCAATAAGGATGAGGTTTTCGGTACACACAACCGGGACCTACGCCGAGCGACCATGATAACCGCTGATCCGCGCCCGATGTTGGCGGCTCCTCTCGATGGAACGCCAGTCCGATTGTTCGTTTCCGGCGGGTTCGCAATCCGATGCCGCAAGGGGGCCATCCAGCCCATCACTAGATCGAATTGCATTCGGTCCCCTCCCAGGGGCCGATTGCAGAATATCGGATTGGCAGAGATTAAGTCAGGAGGTGTCGGAGCGGGTAGGGCAACAGACTGAAGGCTGGGTACTCTTCACCAGCCGAGGCCCCGATCACTTTGCTACAATGAGTGCATTGGAGCAAGGAAGCATCTAGTTACTTCACCCCCGACTGGTCCACCCCCGGGCTCAAAGTCATTCGCTACTGCAGAATACGTACAATGGT
>VAZQ01000705.1:826-1780 GCA_005883115.1 Alphaproteobacteria bacterium
TGGTGGAAGCGATCGTCAGGTGATGGTGTTGCCCTATCGGCGGGAATAATTTCGTTAGTCCGTGGTAGATAGTAACTGCCATTCGGCAGCACTGTAACCTGCACGGGCCCTTACAGTCCTGTCCATTACAACAAAAACGTCCGTCCCGATCACGGAGATTGCTGTATATGTCGTGAGCTAGGACGCTAGTCGAAAGGCAAAGCAGGGCAATTGCTGCCGACAACTCTTTCATTTCTGACCCCCAGTGCTGCTTAGCTCATTTTCCGCAATCAGCATGTAAAATTACAGGTACCTGTTGGACGGTTGTGTGAAGTAGTTCACATTGCCTTTTTAGACCTACGGGTATGCTCCACTAGGGGGAGAGATGGTGGAGCAACTAAAATGGCTCACGCTGGCTCTGATTGGCTTATTCTCATCGCCGCTGGTGCCACGGGCAGCGTCTTGTTGCTGGCCATGAGCCTCATCGTTGGCTGACCAACAGAATAAAAGCTCCGGCAACGATCAACAGGGCAATCAGAACACCGACGACGAACGACGTAACCGGATGCCGATTGTCCGTAGGCTTCGATCTAGCGGAGGTGTTAACTTTGTGTTCGTCGATACAGGATTTTTAATAATCTCGCGCCGCTGCCTTCCGGCGGAACGTCAATGATCGCGCATTCAAGGATGATCCTGCCAGAGAAGTCACGCTGCGTCCTCGGGTCATTGCCGCCGCCAGCTGTTCGCGGATGCCGCATCGCCGCCTAGCCGCGATCGATTGTTTGCGCAAGGCGCTGCGGGCCGCGCCGGCCTACATTGATGCGGTTTTCAATCTCGCGCTTCTGCTGCAACGGAGGAACAAGTACGCGGAAGCTGCGGAATACTGGCGGCAATAAGTTAATGCCTCTTTGGGTGCGGTCCGAGCGTCATGCGGGTGTTCTGGGGGGTGCCCAAGGCTTGGTTCAGGTGCGGGTC
>VAZQ01000202.1:0-8137 GCA_005883115.1 Alphaproteobacteria bacterium
AGCCGCCGAGTCGAATCGAGATCATCGCCGACGGGCAGTCGGTCGTGGTGCGCGATCGCAAGCTCGCGACCCAGGATCTCTACCCGCTTTCGCAGACTCCGCTGCGCTTCCTTCTCTCCGAGCGCATCGACCTCCTGAGGGAGACGAACGTCGTCGGAGTGCGCGCCGACGACACATTCGTGACAATCACGATCGAGGAGCGGCAGGCGCTCATCGGCACCAGTCGATTGATGATGATGGTCGGCGCAAAAGATTTTCAGCTGAAGCAGTGGACGATTACGGACCCGCAAGGCTACGACACGACAGTGGCCGTCTCCAATCTCGACAACAGCAAGCGGCCAGACCCTAACCTGTTCAAGATCGACTACACCCGCTATATCCAATAGCGGTATCGGCGGTTCACAAGTCACTCCTCACACGATTGGTGCTTGAGCTGGCTGCGAGCGATCGCCAATTACCGGGCGATGCACGTTTCATTTAAGCTCTGATGCGGCTGACAATTACCACGTGGAATATCAATTCGGTGCGCCTGCGCATCGATGGCGTCGCCAGATTCGTGAAGGCAGTTCGGCCCGACGTCCTGTGTCTGCAGGAAACCAAATGCCCTGACGACAAGTTTCCCCTCAAACGTTTCAAGCGCCTGGGCTACGAGCACGTGGCGCTTAACGGGCAGAAGGGTTACCACGGTGTCGTGGTGCTTTCCCGGCTGCCACTCGACAGCTTCCACGTCCACTCGTTTTGCGGCAAGAGCGACTGCCGGCACGTCTCGGCCGTACTCGGCGAACGCGCCGGGCTTCGCGATCCCATAACGGTTCACAACCTGTATGTACCGGCCGGCGGCGATCTCCCCGACCCGGCGACTAACCCGAAGTTCGCGCACAAGCTTGCGTTCCTGGATGAAATGCGGGCGTCCGCCGCTTTGCGCTGTCACAACTCGAGCCGAATGATCCTACTCGGCGACCTCAATGTCGCACCGCTCGAGCACGACGTCTGGAGCCATAAGCAGATGTTACGGGTCGTGTCTCACACCCCGCTCGAGTGCGGGAAGCTCGTCGCCGCCCAAAAGGACGGCGGGTGGCTCGATGCCATGCGCATGCGGGTCCCGGAACCGACGAAGCTCTACACCTGGTGGAGCTACCGCTCGCCCGATTGGCAGAGCGCTGACAAGGGCCGCAGGCTCGATCACATCTGGATCGCGCCTGAGCTCGCCGACCGGCTCGCCGATCTACAGGTGACGAAGCATCTGCGCGGCTCCCCGCGACCGTCTGATCATGTGCCTGTGACCGCGGTGCTCGAGCTATAGACCCGCGCGAATCACTTTGACTCGTATGCTGCGAGAAAAGCGCGCACCTTGACGATTTCGTGGGCGGCGTCGTCCAGTCGGCTCGCCAGGGCTTCACGCAACCTGCGCGCCGCGTCTGGAAAGCTATCCAGCATTCTGATGAAAAGCGGCCGCGGAATACACAGCACGGTCGACGGCTCGAGCGCCTCGGCAGTCACCCGGCGCCTGGTTTCGGCAAACAGCGCGACCTCTCCTAGGAGCGTACACGGACCGACGGTAACCTCCTTGCCCTCCTCGGAGTACGATAACCTGAAGCTGCCTTCCTGGATTACAAAGCCGCCGTCTGCTTGCTCGCCGGCGCTGAACAGAACCTCACCGCGATCCACTTGGCGCGTCTCAGCGCCAATCGCCAGAATGCGCAGCGCTTGACGGCCCAAGAGACCGAGCGTCGGCACGCGTTCGAAAAAGGCAATGTCGTCATCGATGGCCATGGGGAGCGGCGTTACGGCACCAGCTTGTAGCCGCCCGCCTCGGTGACCAGGATGGCAGGGCTGGCAGCATCCTTCTCGACCTTCTGCCGCAGCCGATAGATGTGCGTCTCCAGCGTGTGGGTGGTGACCCCGGAATTGTAGCCCCACACTTCCTGCAACAGCGTCTCACGCGATACGGGATGTTGGCCGGCACGATAAAGATATCGCAGGATTGCGGTCTCCTTTTCCGTTAGCCGCACCTTATTGCCCTTGGGATTAGGGACCGATGGTGAAGACGGCGTCCTCGCTTGCCTCGTGTTGGCGCAGTTGCGCGCGAATGCGCGCGAGCAGCACCGCGAATCGAAATGGCTTGGTGACGTAGTCATTGGCGCCCGATTCCAATCCAAGGATGGTGTCGGAATCCGTATTATGTCCGGTCAACATGATGATGGGGGCCTTGAAGCCGTTCTTGCGCAGGATGCGCACCGCTTCGCGCCCATCAACGTCGGGCAGTCCAACATCCATGATCGCGAGATCGATCTGCCCCGCCTTGGCTGCCTGCACGCCCTTGCTTCCACTATCGACCGCGATGGACTCGAACTCCTCGTGCAACGCGAGTTGCTCCACGAGCGCCTCGCGCAGCTCCGCGTCGTCGTCCACGATCAGGATCTTGCGACTATTGGTCATTCATCGGCCCCAGGAGCGGCAGCGTCCCGGCAGGGGGCATTGGGCGGAATAGAGCATTCAGGGGTAAAAGAGCAAGCCGGATTGCTGTTCTCACCGTCTCTCACATGGGCAGCGGAAGGATTCCATGCATCGGCGGGCCCTTTCCCTGATCCGCGTGCGGCCCCGGCCGGGTAGCCGGACCCGAGGCATCTTGCTCGCCGGACCGCGCGCACTGCAGGTCGTGCTCGGCCGCGGCGGCATTCGCGCCAACAAATTCGAGGGTGATGGCGCGACGCCGCGCGGCCGCTTTCGCCTCATCCGCCTGTGGTGCCGCGCGGATCGCCATCCGCACCCGTCGACACTGCTGCCGGCCCGACGCATTAATCCGTCCCTTGCTTGGTGTGAAGATACCGCCGATCGCCGCTACAACCGTCCGTTCCAACGCGCGGCCGATGACGGCGGCGACCGCCTGTGGCGGGACGATCACCTCTACGATTTCGTCATCGAGATCGATCATAACGCGCGCCCGCGCGTGGCGGGTCGGGGCAGCGCCGTCTTCGTTCATGTGGCGCGACCGAATCGATCGCCGACGGCGGGATGCGTGGCGCTCACGCGCAATGACCTGCAACGACTCCTGGCAATGCTGGGACCGCAGACGCGGCTCTTGATTGAACTTTAGTTCTCGATCTCGGCGGCCGCCGAGCGTTCCCCGAAAATGGCCGTGCCCACGCGCACATGCGTCGCGCCGAACGCAATTGCGAGCGCAAAATCCGCGCTCATGCCCATGGACAGCAGCGCAAGATTGTTCCGGCGCGCGATCTTGGCGGTCAGCGCGAAATGCGGGGCCGGCGGCTCATCGGCCGGCGGAAGGCACATGAGCCCGGCGACCTGGAGGCCATAGCCTTCGCGGCATGCCTTCACGAACGCATCGGTCTCCTCCGGCAACACGCCGGACTTCTGCGCCTCGCCACCGGTATTGACCTCGACGAATAATGTCGGCCTGCGCCCCTGCTTGCTGATTTCTTTGGCCAGCGCCTCGGCCAAGCTTGGCCGATCGAGCGAATGGATGGCGTCGAACAGGGCGACCGCGTCCTTTGCTTTGTTGGACTGCAGCGCACCGACGAGATGGAGCTCGATCCCGCCATGGCGCTCCTTGAGCGACGGCCATTTGGCCTTCGCCTCCTGCACTCGGTTTTCGCCGAACACGCGTTGGCCTTCGGCAATGACCGGCTCGATCGCGTTCGCGCCGAAGGTTTTCGAAATCGCGACCAGTGTGACCGAGGCCGGATCGCGTCCCGCATCGGCGCAGGCGCGCGCAATCTGATCGCGGACCTTGGTCAGGGGCGTCTCGATGAGATTCGCTGCGCCGCTCATTTATTGCACTCCATCAGAGGCCTGCGCGGCGGTGCATCGTCCCGATCACTCACTCGGCATCGTGGAAGATGACTCCCAGCGTGTGGCGGGAACCCGAGCGCAACCGGCTCACGCCATGACGCATGTTGACGCGGTAGGTGCCGCGCGTGCCTCGAACCGGCCGGTGATGCACGGGAAAGATCACGCCTTCACCCTGGGCGAGCGGAACGATTTCCGCCCGTGACTGCATCCGCGGCCGCTGCTCCGTAAGCACGAATTCACCCCCGGTGAAATCGTTGCCCGGACGGGACAGCAGGAAGGCGACTTGCAAGGGAAAAACGTGTTCTCCGTAGAGATCTTGGTGCAGACAATTGTAATCGCCAACGCCATAGGCAAGGAGAAGTGGCGTAGGCTTTGTCTGCCCGGCCTTATGGCAACGCGCGAGATAGCTCGTGTGATCGCGCGGAAACCGCACGCCGATTCCAAGGGCCCCGTTCCAATGATTGGCGATCTCGGCGAGAGGCGGATAAAGACCGGCCCGCAGCGCCGCCACCACTTCCGGCAGCGGATACGCGAAGTATTTGTACTCGCCGCGCCCAAAACCATGCCGCGCCATCACCACGCGGCTTCGAAACAGCGCGTCAGAGGCGTAACTTGTGACGAGCGCGGCACATTGCTGTGACGTCAGCAGCTGCCCGGTCGTTGCGCAACCATACTTATCGAGCTGCGCGGCGATGCCCGCCCAGTCGAGCGCGCCGATCTGCGTGGCGAGCACACCTGGATCCGTGCCGGATGCCTGCTCACGCCTGACGGAGAGGCTGCGCATCATGCTGCCTTCTCCCGGTCCAGCAATGCGCGTTTTCGCTCGACGCCCCAGCGATAGCCGGAGGTCGAACCATCGGTGCGCACGACCCGGTGGCAAGGAATAGCGACCGCGATGGCATTTGCCCCACATGCCTGTGCCACTGCGCGCACCGCTTTCGGTGCTCCGATCCGCTTGGCGAGATCGCGGTAGCTTGCGGTCGAGCCCGCGGGAATATCGCGGATCGCTTTCCACACCTGCTGCTGGAACGCAGTGCCGCGGATATCGAGCGGCAGATCGAGTCCGCGCCCCGGCGCCTCCACGAAACCAACCACCTCCGCCACGAGCCGCTCGAATGCTTTATCGCCACCGAGAAGCTGCGCTCTGGGAAAGCGGTCCTGCAGAGCACGAACCAACATCTCGGGATCGTTGCCGAACTCGATGGCGCACACGCCTTTCGCCGTGGCGGCGACCAGGATCGCACCGAGCGAGCACTCGCCAACCGCAAAGCGAATGACATTGCCGCTGCCGCCGCTGCGAAACTGCGTCGGTGTCATGCCGAGCAGACCGGGCGCGGCTGCGTAGAAACGCCCGTTGGAATTGAAGCCGGCGCCATAGATCGCTTCAGTGACACTCTCGCCGGAGGAGAGCTCCTCGCGCACGCGCTTGCCGCGATGGCCGGCGGCATAGGCCTTCGGCGTCACACCAGTGACTGCCTTGAACACGCGGTGAAAGTAGAAGCGGCTCATGCCGGCGGCTCTTGCCAGTGCCTCGAGGCTCGGCGCCTCCTCCGCCTCTTCGATTAGACGGCACGCCCGCGCGACCGCGCCTGCGTGGACCTCGGCGAGCGTGGATGCATTTGGTCGGCAGCGTTTGCACGGCCGAAATCCCGCACGCTCGGCATCGGTGCACGTTTGGTGGAAGGCCACGTTTTCGCGTCGCGGCAGCCGCGCCGCGCACGACGGCCGGCAATAGACCCCGGTCGTGCGCACGGAATAAACGAATGTGCCGTCGGCCGCGCGATCGCGCCGTTCCACCGCGCTCCAGCACGCGTCATTGTCAAGACGCCCCAATTTTTCCGATCTTTCGACGGTTCGCATCGTCAAGGACATGATCTTGCTCCATCAGGTTTGCGGATCGTCCGCGTCCTGGTGGCAATTTATGGATCGCAGCACCGCAAGCACTCCGGTCCTTGCTCTCAAATCAGACATAAGCGCGCCACCCGATTTCCGCGAGATGGGAACGATTCGTCTTCGGTGGAACGTCATCGGGTTCGGGCCGGACAGCAATAAGGCAACAAACGAAGCGCGGCAGCCTGCATGCAGCTCCATTTTGATCCTGCCGTGGAACTAAACAAGGAGCAGCGTTATGGCAAAGGCCTATTACAGCACCGTCTTCGAACAGCCAGCAGAGGACATTTGGGCGATCGTTCGCGACTTCAACAACTATTCCGTCTGGCTTGCCGACACTGAGAGTCGTATCGAGAACGGAAAGTCCGGCGATGCGGTCGGGGCAATCCGCAATGTACGCATCGCAGACCGCACCATTCGCCAGCGTCTGCTTGCACATTCGGACATCGACCGGGTCCAAACATACGCGTTCTGCGACGCGGCGCCATTCCCGGTTGAAAATTATCAGGCGACCTTACGGATCACGCCGATCGTCGACGGGAACAGGAGCTTCGTTGAATGGTGGGCAACGTTCGACTGCAGACCGGAGGATCACGTCGGCTGGACGCACTACTTCGCGCACGAAGGCTTCGCCAAGTGGCTCGAATCCTTGCGTCGCCATCTCTTCGTCCCAGAGCAACACAGCGGCGGGCGAAGTCGGTGCCAACTTCGACGTCCGTAAACTGTTGACCAATGCCCGTTTGCTGCCCTAGTGCCTTGGTAAGTATTTGCCAGGCATACTCATTCCATGGCGATCGAGCGCTACAATGCCCGCGAGGCGGAAGCCCGCTGGCAAAAGGTGTGGGACGAGCGGGGCATCTTCGCCACCCGTAACGACGATCCGCGCCAGAAGTATTACGTGCTGGAGATGTTCCCGTATCCATCGGGACGCATCCACATGGGGCACGTGCGCAATTACACGATGGGCGACGTGGTCGCGCGATTCAAACGCGCCATGGGGCTCAACGTGCTGCACCCCATGGGCTGGGACGCCTTCGGCATGCCGGCGGAGAACGCCGCCATGGAGCGTCAGGTCCATCCCAAAGCGTGGACCTATCAGAACATCGCCGCGATGAAGGCGCAGCTCAAATCGATGGGACTGTCGCTCGACTGGGCGCGTGAGATCGCGACCTGCGATCCCGCCTACTACAAGCATCAACAAAAGATGTTCCTCGATTTTCTCCGCGCCGGTCTCGTCGAGCGCAAGCTGGGCAAGGTGAACTGGGATCCGGTCGACCAGACGGTGCTCGCCAACGAGCAGGTCATCGACGGACGCGGCTGGCGCTCGGGCGCGCTGGTGGAGCAGCGCGAAATGCCGCAATGGTATTTCCGCATCACAAAATTTTCCGAGGATTTGCTGCAGGCGCTCGATCGGCTCGACCGCTGGCCAGAGAAGGTGCGCGTAATGCAGCGCAACTGGATCGGCCGTTCAGAGGGCCTGCTCATCCGCTTTGCGCTTGATCCCTCCACAACGCCGAATGCGGAAGACGAACTCGAAGTCTTCACCACGCGCCATGATACGCTGTTCGGCGCCAAGTTCATGGCTCTCTCGCCCGATCATCCGCTTGCCACCGCCGCGGCGGCCAAAAACCCTGCGCTCGCCGCGTTCATTGCGGAAACCAGACGCCACGGCACCGCGCAGCAACTGATAGATACTGCCGAGAAGAACGGTTTCGACACCGGAATGAAGGCTCTCCACCCCTTCGATCCAAACTGGAAGCTTCCAGTCTATGTCGCCAACTTCGTCGTGATGGAGTACGGCACGGGAGCGATCTTCGGCTGCCCGGCACACGACCAGCGCGACCTCGACTTCGCCAACAAATACGGCCTCGGCAACACGCCCGTCGTTTGCCCGCCGGGACAGGATGCCCAGATCTTCGTCATCACCGATACCGCCTATGAAGGCGACGGCCGCATGATCAATTCGCGCTTTCTCGATGGCTTGAGCGTAGAGGAAGCAAAGGAAGAGGTCGCGCGACGGCTTGAGCGGGTCTCGCACGGCAACGTTCCGATTGGGACCCGCCAAGTCAATTTTCGTCTGCGCGACTGGGGCATATCGCGCCAGCGTTACTGGGGCTGTCCGATTCCAGTGATCCACTGCGAGCGCTGCGGCATCGTGCCGGTGCCAGAGCGCGATCTGCCAGTCACGCTGCCGGATGACGTGGATTTCGATCGCCCCGGCAATCCACTGGAGCGCCATCCGAGTTGGAAAAATGTGACGTGTCCGGAATGCGGCGGGGCGGCCCGGCGCGAGACCGATACCATGGACACGTTCGTCGACTCATCCTGGTATTTCATCCGCTTCACGGACCCCTGGACGCGGGATCCCACGAATTGCGCGGTGGCCGACCGGATGATGCCGGTGGACCAATATATTGGCGGCATCGAACACGCC
>VAZQ01000202.1:8193-8831 GCA_005883115.1 Alphaproteobacteria bacterium
GGCCTGTTCACCCAGGGCATGGTGGTGCACGAGACCTACCAGGCGGCGAACGGCGAATGGATCATGCCCGCCGACATCAAGGTCGAAGGCGCGGGGGAAGCGCGTCGCGCGACATTGCTCGCAACCGGCGAACCGGTCGCGATCGGTCCCATTGAGAAGATGTCGAAATCGAAGCGCAACACGGTCGATCCCGACGACATCATTGCGAGTTACGGCGCCGACACCGCGCGCTGGTTCATGCTCTCCGATTCGCCCCCCGAACGGGATGTGATCTGGACCGAGGAGGGCGTGCAGGGGGCTTGGCGCTTCGTGCAACGGCTCTGGCGCCTGGTGCACGAGGCCGCAGCGGTGGCCGCAGCCGCGGATTTGCCCCGCCCGCCGCAGTTCAGCGAGGCGGCGCTTGCCTTGCGCAAAGCCGCACACCGGGGCTTGGCGCGCGTCTCGGAGGATATCGAGCGGCTACGCTTCAACGTGTGCGTCGCGCATATTTACGAGCTTGCCAATGCGTTCCAGGGCTCGCTCGCCGAGCTCGAGAATGAGCCGACCGCCGACTACCGCTGGGCAGTACGGGAAGCCGCCGACATGCTGGTGCGGCTGTTTCACCCCATGATGCCGCATTTGGCGGAAGAGTGCTGGGC
>VAZQ01000202.1:8962-11040 GCA_005883115.1 Alphaproteobacteria bacterium
GCTGCCAATTCCGAGATCGAGTCTGCGGTTTTGGCCCTTGATGCGGTAAAACGGGCGCTCGATGGCCGGCCGCCTAAGAAAGTGATCGTGGTACCGCAAAGGATCGTCAATGTGGTGGCATGACAAGGGTAGGGTTCTACTCGGCTCTCCCACCCGATCGCGTGTGGGGCCGGGGCAAGCCGCGCCTTGCCCGACCATTTCCCCGCGTCAAAAGCTGATGCGCGCCATCGCCGCGCTGGCCGTCGCCGCGCTGGCCGGCGGCTGCTTCCAACCGCTTTATGGCGAGCAATCCGCAGCCGGCGGCCCGATCTTGCGCGACCAGCTCAGCGCGGTGGACGTCCAGCAGATTATGGCACCGAAGGGGACCGACGAGGCGCGGATCGCGGTCGAAATCCGCAACGCGCTCCTCTTCGACTTCACGGGAGGCGGCTATGCCGCGCCACCCACCCATCGGCTGAAGATCGCCATCGCCTCCACACGTGCATCGATCATCGTCGATGTGAACACCTCGCGTCCAGATGTGGAGAACTACGGCATCAATGCCACTTACACGTTGACCGAAATCGGAACTGGAAAGGTCGTGGTAACCGGCACGACGTTCGCCCGCGTGTCCTATGACATTCCAGGCCAGGAGCAACGGTTCGCACGCGTGCGCGGATTGCGCGACGCTGAGTTGCGCGCGGCGAAAGTGATCTCAGACAACATCAGGTCGCGCCTTGCATCCTATTTCATTGCTGGGACGTAAGCGCGCTCCTCACCATCGTTTATCGAGATACCTCGCGGCCGAGCCCACCCGATTTGCAGAGCGCAGAGCGCTTCTTGCTGCGCCCGCCTCCATTGACGCAGGAGATCGGGAGATCGCATGGTCGCCCTGAAAGTCTCCGAAATCGAGACCTTCCTTGCCCGCCCGAATAGGCCGATCGTGCTCATCTTCGGCCCGGACGCGGGCCTGGTGCGCGAGCGCGTGGAAGCGCTCGTGCGAAAATCGGTTGACGATCCGAAGGATCCGTTTCAACTCGCGCGCCTCGACGGCGACGATCTCAGCAGCGAGCCCACCCGTCTCCTCGAGGAGGCCAACACGGTTCCACTGTTCGGCGGTCGCCGCGCGGTCTGGATAAAAGCCGGCGCGCGCAACTTTGCTCCCGCGGTTGAAGCTCTCATGCCAGCGCCCGCACCGAATTGCCGCATCGTAATCGAGGCCGGCGACCTCAAGCGCAACGCGCCGCTGCGCGCCGTTTGCGAGCGCGCCAAGAACGCCGCTGTGCTGCCTTGCTACCAGGACGCGGAAAAAGATTTGATTCGTCTCATTGACCAGGAGATGGGCGAGGCCGGTCTTGCCATATCGCCGGAGGCGCGCGCCGCTCTCATTCCGTTGCTCGGGGGCGATCGCCTCGCATCCCGCCATGAAATTCGCAAGGTGGCGCTGTTCGCGCGCGGCAAGAAACGCGTCGAGCTGGAAGACGTGGTAGCGGTGGTCGCCGATGCTTCGACGCTCGCGCTCGATGAGCTGATCGACGCCGCGTTCGCGGGCCGCACCGGCGAGATCGAAATCCAGTTCGGCAAGGCGCGCACCTCTGGAACAGCGCCAGGCGCGATCCTATCGGCCGCGCTGCGGCATGTGGCACAGCTGCATAGGGCGAGGCTGTCCGTTGATCAGGGCACCTCGATCACCGAGGCCGTTGAAGGCATCCAGCCATTCGTCCGCTTCAATCGCCGATCTGTCGTCGAAGCGGCGCTCAGGCTATGGACATCAGCACGGCTACAACGTGCGATGGCGCAGCTCGCGGAAGCCGCGCTCGAAGCACGCCGGCAGTCCGCGATGGCCGAACCCATTGCGCGGCGCACATTGCTGACGCTCGCCCTTGACGCGCGACGAAAGCAATAACCGCAGACGCTGGTGTATCACCTGCGCAAGTGGCAATGGCCAGAACGCATCTAGGACCTGTGCGGATCAAGTCTTCTCGAGTCGCCGCAGTACGTCGTCGAGCTGATCGAGGCTGCGGTAATGGATCCGCAGCACGCCACCTTCGCCGCGGTGATCGATGGCGACTGAAAGGCCAAGTGCATCCGAGACCCGT
>VAZQ01000706.1:0-281 GCA_005883115.1 Alphaproteobacteria bacterium
CTTCTATGGCGTCGTCGCGCCGGCGAAGACGCCGCCCGAGGTACTCACTCGCCTCTCCGCTTTCTTCAGCAGCGCAGTCAAAGCTCCCGACATGCCGCCCAAGCTCGCCGAGCAAGGGCTATTTCCCGTCGGGACGTGCGGCGCGGAATTCGGCGCCTACCTGCGGTGGCAAGTCGACGAATACAGCCGCATCATCCGTGAGGCCGACATCACCGTCAAATAGCGCGCCCCCGCTTCGCGGCGCGGGAAGAACACGGCGCGGGACACGAGACGGCCGTAGC
>VAZQ01000706.1:544-3386 GCA_005883115.1 Alphaproteobacteria bacterium
GGCTGCCGCCATGCTCGGCGCCTCGATCAATTATCCGCTGCGCGGCGCGGTAACCTGGAAATCGATCGTCGGCACCAACGTCGCCGCCGACGCGCTGTCGAACCTCGCCTCCCCCGGCGTTATCGGCGGCGTCATGATCATCCTCGGCGAAGACTACGGCGAGGGCGCAAGCGTCATTCAAGAGCGCTCCTATGCCTATGCCATGAAGTCCTCGATCTGGCTCCTCGACCCGCGTCCGGATCTGCCGACGATCGTGCGCATGGTGGAGGAGGGTTTCGAGCTGTCCGAAGCAAGCCACGCGCCGGTGATGATGGAGCTGCGCATCCGCGCCTGCCACGTCACCGGCGAGTTCAAGACCAAGGCCAATCGCCGCGCCGAATTTTCCGGCCGGAACCGTCTCGCCGGGCCGCCGCGCTTCGACTATGCCCGGCTGGCGCATCCGCCGGTGATTTATTCGCAGGAGCGGCTCAAGGTCGAGGAGCGGCTTCCAGCCGCGCGGCAATTCATCCGCGCGCGCAAACTCAACGAGGTGATTGCGGGCGAGCTCGCCGAGATCGGAATTATCGTGCTCGGCGGGCTAACCAACGGCGTGCTGCGCGCGCTCGAGCGGCTCGACCTCGGCGACCTCTACGGCGCGAGCCGCATTCCGATTTACGTGCTCAATGTCGCCTTTCCGCTCGTGCCGGAGGAGCTGCGCGAGTTCTGCGCCGGAAAGCGCGCGGTGCTCGTGATCGAGGAAGGCACCCCCGACTATGTCGAGCAGATGGTCAATGTGGAGCTGCGCCGCGCCGACATGACGACGCGCGTGTTCGGCAAGGGCGTGTTGCCGCGCGCCGGGGAATACACCTCGGACGTGCTCATCAACGGCCTTGCCTCGTTCCTCGAGCAGACCAGACCAGCAGGCATCGACGCCGATGCGACCGCAACACGCGCGCAGAGAATGCTCGCGCATAAATCGGCCGCCGTGGTCGCGCTCGGCGACATTCCGCCAAGGCCGCCGAACTTCTGTACCGGCTGCCCGGAGCGGCCAGTGTTCAGCGCCATCAAGCTGATGCAGCGCGAGCTCGGCCCCACGCACATCAGTGCCGACATCGGCTGCCATTCGTTCGCGACCTTTGCGCCGTTCAGCCTCGGCAACTCGATTCTCGGCTACGGCATGTCGCTGGCGAGCGCAGCCGCGGTCACGCCCAATATGGAGCGCCGCCCGATCGCGGTGATGGGTGACGGCGGTTTCTGGCACAACGGCGTGGTCACCGGCGTCGCTTCGAACCTGTTCAACAAGGGCGACGGCGTGCTGATCGTGATGAAGAATGGCTACGCCTCCGCCACCGGCCAGCAATTTTTGCCGTCGAGCGCCGCCAATCGCCGCGGCGCGCCGACCGGCATGAGCATCGAACAGACGCTGCGCTCGCTCGGCGTGAGATGGATGCGCACCGTGCGCAGCTACAGCGTCGGCAAGATGACGAAGACTTTGAAAGCGGCGATGCGCACCGCCGAACGCGGCCTCAAAGTGATCATCGCCGACGGCGAATGCCAGCTTGCCCGCCAGCGCCNAAGCGCGGCGAGCGGGTGGTCAAAGTCCGCTTCGGCGTCGACGAGGACATCTGCACCGGCGACCATTCCTGCATCCGCCTCTCCGGCTGCCCGTCGCTCACCGTCAAACCCAATCCCGATCCGATGCGCAGCGATCCAGTGGCAACGGTGATCGAGAGCTGCGTCGGTTGCGGACTCTGCGGCGAGGTCGCCCACGCCGCGGTGCTGTGTCCGTCCTTCTATCGCGCCGAGGTGATCCGCAACCCGAACTGGTGGGATCGCGCGCTGCATCGAGGGCGGCAGCGCGTCATCGGCGCGTTGGCGCCGCGCCGCGCCGAGGCGCGAGGATGACCCAGCCGCGGCCGATCAGCATTCTTATCGCTGCTCTCGGCGGCGAGGGCGGCGGCGTGCTCATCGACTGGATCGTCGCCGCCTCCGCCGAACTCGGCTTTCCCGTGCAGTCGACCTCTATCCCCGGCGTCGCCCAGCGCACCGGCGCAACGACCTATTACATCGAGATCGTCCCGGTGCCGGCGCGCGAGCTTCCCGCGCGTCCGGTCCTGGCGCTCGCTCCCGGCGTCGGGGATGTCGACATCGTCCTGGCAAGCGAGCTTCTGGAAGCAGGTCGCACCATCGCGCAAGGCTTCGTCACGCGCGAGCGTACGCTGATGCTCGCCTCGAGCGCGCGCTCGTATCTCGTGGTCGAGAAGATGGCGATGAGCGACGGCCGCTATGACAGCACTCGGCTGATCAAGGCCATCGAAACGCACGCGCAAAGCCACATTCTTCTCGACATGGATGCGCTCGCGAAGCAAAGCAGCGCCATGATCAATGCGGTCATGCTCGGGGCGATCGCCGGCTGCGGCCGCCTGCCGGTCCCCGCGGGAGCCTTCGAGAGCGCGATCCGCGCGGACGGAAAGGCGATTGAGGCGAACCTCAGGGGTTTTCGCGCCGGGCTCGACGCCGTTGCGCAAGCGCAAGTCGAGCGCATCGAGGCGGATAGCCGCACGCGCGATCGTCTGGACGCATCACCGCTCGCCGAGCTCGAGCGCGCGATCGTGATGCCGGAGGCCGCCCGCGACGTCGTGCTCGCCGGCGTGCGGCGACTTTCCGCTTATCAGAACCTCGCCTATGCGCGACTCTATCTCGACCGGCTGGCGGCGATCCGCGCCGTCGACGCACGCATCGGGGCGGGTGGGCGTCTCGTACGCGAGACGGCGCGTCACCTCGCCGTGCGCATGTCCTACGAAGATGTGATCCAGGTGGCGCAGGCCAAGATCGCGCCAGCTCGGATTGCGCGCATCGCCGC
>VAZQ01000203.1 GCA_005883115.1 Alphaproteobacteria bacterium
TAACGTGCGCGTCAAGGTGCTGCGCACCACTAGGGGCGAGGGTACGGGCGTGCCCGGCACGGTGCTCGATGATGAGCTTACGGTGGCTTGCGGAGACGGTGCGGTGCGCATCCTTGAATTGCAACGCGCCGGCCGCCAGGCGATGAAAGCGCACGAATTTTTGCGCGGCACGACCGTTGCTGCCGGCACGCGGTTCGGCTAGTCCGCCATGCCTCGCTACAAACTCACGATCGAGTATGACGGCGGCCCGTTCGTCGGCTGGCAAATCCAGGAAAACGGTCCTTCGGTGCAAGGCGTGCTCGCTCGCGCAATCGAAGCCTTTTGCGGTGAGAAGGTCAGCGTGCAGGGGGCGGGCCGCACGGACGCCGGCGTGCACGCGCTCGGCCAGGTCGGTCACGTCGACCTTGCCAAGGAATGGGATGAAGACACGGTGCGCGATGCCGTGAACGCGCATTTGCGGCCGCATCCGGTGGCGATCATCAATGCGGAGTGGGTCGACAACTCCTTTGATGCGCGTTTTTCCGCCATCCGGCGGCACTATCTCTATCGCATCGCCAACCGCCGGGCGGATCTGGCCTTGGATCGTGGCCGTGCTTGGCGCATCGCCAAACCGCTCGATGCTCGGGCGATGCAAGCGGCGGCGCAACGCCTTGTCGGCCGGCATGACTTCACCACGTTCCGCAATGTCGAATGTCAGGCGAAGTCGCCGGTAAAAACCCTCGACCAACTCGACGTCAATCGCGCCGCCGACGACATCCAGGTGCTAGCTTCGGCGCGCTCCTTCTTGCACTCCCAGGTACGCTCGATGGTGGGGGCTCTTGCGCTCGTCGGCGAGGGCAAGTGGACGGCTGATGATGTTTCCGTCGCACTCGCCAAACGGGACCGTGCCGCCTGCGCACCAGTGGCGCCGCCTGATGGGCTATACCTGGCGAAGGTCGATTACGCGTGACGGGCTGCCGCCCCCTCAGCCGAAATACCGCTCGAGGATTTTGCGATATATCGCAGTCAACGTGGTGAGATCCGCGACGGTCGTGCGCTCGTCGACCTGGTGCATCGTCTGCCCGACCAGGCCGAACTCGAGCACCGGGCAATAATTTTTGATGAAACGCGCATCCGACGTACCGCCGGTCGTCGAGAGTTTTGGCTCATTCGCGGTCACCTCCCTGATGGCCGCCGATACGAGATCAACGAACGGTCCGGGCTTGGTCACGAAGGAATCGGCATTGGACGGCTCCCACTCGATGTGCCAGCGGATACGCTCGGCCGCCGCCTCGCTGGCGCGCTTCTCCACTAACACCTTGAGCGAAGTCTGGCTGTGTCGATCGTTGAACCGGATATTGAAGCGCGCGCGCGCCTCGCCTGGGATGAGATTGACGACCGTGTTGCCGATGTCGATCGAAGTGAATTCGAGGTTTGAGGCGTCGAATTGTGTGCTGCCGTGGTCGAGCGGCGCTGCCATCAGCGCGCCCATCAACCTCACGAGGCCGCGCACGGGATTGTCCGCGCGCTCGGGATAAGCGACATGTCCCTGCTTTCCGATCACGACGAGCGTCCCGTTGAGTGAGCCGCGCCGGCCGATTTTGATCGTGTCGCCGATCCTCGTCGCGTTGCTCGGCTCCCCTAAAATGCAGTGGTCGAAGTTTTCTCCCCGCTCGGCCGCCCATTGGAGAAGCTTCACGGTTCCGTTCACCGCGATCCCTTCCTCGTCACCCGTGATCAGGAACGAGATCGATCCATTCGGCCGCCCGCCGTGTGCGGCGAGGTGATCGAGCGTCGCGGCGAGCGCACTGGCGATCGCCCCTTTCATATCGACGGCGCCGCGGCCGTAGAGCGTTCCGTCGGCGATCTCGCCGGCAAACGGCGGATGCGTCCATTTCGCTTGCTCGCCTGGCGGCACTACATCGACGTGGCCTGCGAAAGCAAAGTGCGGGCTTGCCGAGCCGATGCGTGCATACAGATTTTCGACAGGCGCGGTACCAGGCTCAGCGAAAGTGACGCGGTGTAGGGTAAATCCCGCCGCCTTGAGCGCGCCTTCGATGACGCCGAGTGCGCCGGCTTCCGCCGGCGTCACCGACGGGCAGCGCAGCAGATCGCGGGCGAGAGCGGCGGGATCGGCACTGGCCGTACTCATTCTGGCGCGGGCTTTAGCCGGCGGTATGTGATGGCGTCAATTACCCGCGCTGACGATACCCGTTTTACGTCGGGTTGCTCAACGGGTCGGGGCCGTATTGGTTGGGTCCGAGCGTCCCGCGCAAGCAGCCGAGCTCGACGAAGGCCCAGACCGTGATGGCGAAGCTGACCACATGCAGGATGAGGAAACCCAGGTCATCCATCTGGTTGCCGAGACTGCTCAAGATTCCCGGCAAAACGTAGAAGACCAGAAGCCACCATGCGGACTTGTCGCGGTCATGCAGCCGTTTGGCGCCGATGGCAAGACCGATCCAGATCAGCGGGATGTAAAGGAGGAGGAGGATTACTACCGTCAAGGCGGCGAACTCGAACCTCTGTTCGCGCATCATGACCAGAGCAAGCAACAGAAGCAGGATGATGACCGCCATCGTGACGATCACTGTCATCCAATAGCGCTTCCGGTTAAGGCGGCCCCGGAAAGAGAATAGCAATTGCTTCATTGACATGGTTCAAGCCCGTCGTTTGTTTCCGATCTGGCTGATTTGAGCCTGATTCCATCTATCGATGCCAGACTTGGGACCGTTGTTAGAGTGTGAATTAGGGCGAGCGCTCGGTGAGTCCCTCCTTCATACCTTGCAGGTAGGGTCGACGGCGGTGCAAGGCCGGTGGGCTCAATCGCGCAACAACTCGTTGATCGATGTTTTCGCGCGCGTCGTCTCGTCGACGCGCTTGACGATCACAGCACAATAAAGGTTTGGGCCTGGTATGCCTTTCTTGGTCGGCCTGCCCGGCAGCGAGCCCGGCACGAGGACCGAATAGGCCGGTACCTCGCCTTGAAACGTCTCCCCGGTCTCGCGATCGATGATTCGAGTCGAGGCGCCGATGAAAACGCCCATCGAGAGGACCGCGCCCTCGCGAACGATCACGCCTTCAGCAACCTCGGAGCGCGCCCCGACGAAGCAATTGTTCTCGAGGACGACGGGCCCGGCCTGCAACGGCTCCAGCACGCCACCGATGCCGGCGCCGCCAGAGATATGGCAGTTCTTGCCGACTTGCGCACAGGAACCCACCGTGGCCCAGGTATCGATCATGGTGCCGGAATCGACATAGGCGCCGAGGTTGACGAAGCACGGCATCAATACCACGCCGGGCGCGATATAGGCGGAATGTCGCACCACACAATTCGGTACCGCCCGCAAACCCGCTTCGCGGAAGCGCGCATCGCTCCAGCCCTCGAATTTCGAAGTGATCTTGTCCCACCACACAGCTTTGCCGGGCCCACCGGAAATCACCCGCATCTCGTTGAGGCGGAACGAGAGCAGCACCGCCTTCTTGAGCCATTGGTTTACCCGCCAGTGACCGTTGGCTTCGCGCTCGGCAACCCGTGCCGCTCCGCGATCTAGCAGATCGAGCGCGGCCTCTACGGCCTCACGCACCGGGCCTTTTGTTGCCGGACCGAAGTGCACGCGTTGGTCGAACCCATCGTCGATGATCTTGGCAAGATCGGCATGCGACATGTGACGGCAACCTCGATCGTCAACGCGGGGTCATGCCTTGTCGAGAATGGGGGCAAAGGAGTCAAGCCGGCGCGCCGCCTGTGCTTGGGCATCAAGTCCACGTCAAGACGCCTGGGCCAGTCCTTGCAGAAATCGAACCAGATCGTCTGTCACGTGATCGACGTGTAGCGCGTCGCGGCCTTCGAGCTCCCAGCCTTCCCGAAATACTTCGCGGGTGTGCTCGGGCACGACCAGCACCGTGGTCATGCCGAGCGCGTACGGCACCACGAGATTACGGGCCAGATCTTCGAACATCGCCGCCTTGCCCGCATCGATATTGTGCGCCTTGAGAAAGCGGTCATAGGTTTGCGGCGAAGGCTTAGGTTCGAGTTCGGCCGCGATGATATCGAACACGTCATCGAAGTGGCGGTCGAGCTCGAGACGCGCCAGGACGGCGTCGGCATGTCGGCGCGTGCCGTTCGTCAAGATCAGCTTGCGCCCGGGCAATCCCTCGATCGCAGCTCCCAGCGCCGCGTTTGGCGTCAGGGGCGAATGATCAATCTGGTGCACGAAATCGAGAAAGTCGTCGGGTTTCATGCCGTGCTCGGTCATCAGCCCCCGCATCGAGGTGCCGTAACGCTTGTAGTAATCCTTCTGCAGGCGGAAAGCCTCTTCCTGCGTGACCTTAAGGTAAGCCGCGATGTAGTCGCGAATGCGCTCGTCCACCTGCTGCCACAGGTTGAGGTGATGCGGATAGAGCGTGTTGTCGAGGTCGAAGACCCAGGTCTCCACATGAGCGAAGGCGCGCGGCGCGCGACGAGCTGAACTCATGACATGGAGACTTGATTGCCGACCACGTTTCTCAGCGGTCGGTCAAAGGCCAGGATGACGGCGCCCGCAACCAGCGCGACGCCAGCGATCATCATAAAGAACGTCGCCTTGTCCATGCCGGACCAGAAGCTGCCGAGCCAGCCCGCGATGAAATTGCCGGTGAAGCTCGTTGCCAGCCAGAGCCCCATCAACATCGAGACCATGCGCGCCGGTGCGACCTTCGAGACGAGGGAGAGCCCGATCGGCGAGAGGTAAAGCTCGCCAATCGTGATGACCACAAAATAGGCCAGCAGCCAAAGCCAGCTCGCTTCGTCGCCTGCCGCCTGCCAAGCGGCGCCGGCCATGATCAGGTTGGCCAGCGTTACACCGACGCAGCCAATCGACATCTTCATGACGGTCGAAGGCTCGCTGCCGCGCTTGGCCTGCCATGTCCACAGCGCGATGACGAGCGGCGTGAAAGCGAAGATCAGGAAGGGATTGAACGCCTGGAACCAGGTGACCGGGATTTCACCATGCCAAAACAGGAGATTAATGGTGCGGTTGGTATGGTCGTCCGCCCACAGCACGATGGTGTTGCCTTGCTGCTCGTAGGTTGCCCAGAACAAAGTGGTCGGCAGGAATAATGCGATCAGCGCCAGGATGCCGCGCCGTTCATTGCGATCGAGTGGTTTCTTGTCGATGCCTGCCGCCATGGCCTTGTGCAGTTCGTCCGGCGGCAGCTCGGGTATGGCATAGAGATAGATCGCGAGCGCGATCGTCATGCCGATGCCGGCTGCGGTGAAGCCGTAATGCCAGCCCAGTTCTTCGCCGAGCGTTCCGCATACGAGCGGCGCGAGAAACGCACCGAGATTGATGCCGACGTAGAAGATCGAATATGCGCGGTCACGACGCTGGTCGCCGGGCGCATAAAGTCCACCCACCTGCGCCGACATATTGGGCTTGAACGCACCATTGCCGAGAATGAGCATGGTCAAGGCAATGAGGAACAACGGCTCGAAAGCCATC
>VAZQ01000204.1 GCA_005883115.1 Alphaproteobacteria bacterium
CGTCGCAGTCGTGCTTACGACCTACTCAGAGTCCGCAAAGGCGGCAAATTTGAGAAACCGGCCTGTGAGTTCCTTGCAAATCGGTATGATGAGAAGGCTAGCCCTCCAAGGACCCCAATGGTGAGACGGAACTTTTACATCGGGGCACCGTTGGCCGCCCATGGCGGAGCACGCGATTCATCCTCCAATTCACCTCGTCACACATCCAGACGAGCCGGTCCGTTCACTCGAAGCGGCGGCCAAAGTCATTCGGCGCCATGCCGGCGATCAGCTCGATCGCAAAGCGGAGCACGTATTAAACCAGATCAAAAATGCCGCCACGCTGGAACAGGCGGAGGCCGCCGGAAAGGCCTTTCGCGCCTGGGCAGAAGCGGAAGGCCTGCTGCTGGTCCCGCCGGAAGATAGGAAGCGCGCCTAGATTCGCATGCCCTGCTCGCAAGCGGCCGCACTTCAATCGAGCCGTATCGCACAAAACTTACTTGCGATTGAGGATCGCGGCGATCGCCTTGACTTCATTGCGCGCATAGACCGGCAATCCCGCACTGATGGAGTTGCCGCTGTTGAATGAACTCTTGCCGGCGAGCACCTGAGCGGGCACCAAATTTCGCAGCACCGGCACTTTCACGAATTCTTTTTTCTTCGCCAGCACGTTGCTTTCCACCGCCAGCGCGAGGAAGACGGTGACGACCGTCAGTTTGGCGTCGCTTGGATGCGCCTGAAATACGGCCAGCAACTTCCCGAACTGCATTACTTGGTTGATGTAGAAAATGTTCTGTTCGAGCGCGCCCGCAGCCGGCGCATCAAGTCCCGTCAGGGCTGCAAGACCCATCTCGCTCACCTCCGCAGGCGGCCTTAGCGTGAGTTCGCTCTCGAACTCGAGATAATCGGGGATCTTCTTCGCGCCTTCCCTGAGCTTATTGGCGATCTGAATGCCGATCGGCAATTTGCCCTCGAATTGGTAACGAGAGTGGATGCAAATGGTGACCGGCCGCGTCTCGCACCAGCGCCGCAGCGGGTGCTGGTTGTGCATCGCGCGTGGGTCCTTGGCGGAGATCACCTCATCCGGCGCGATCAAGTTGTGCTTGATCGCCGGATCGATGCGCTCGACAAAAGGCATGGTGACGAAGCTCGCGAGATCCACCGAGCCGGGCGGCCGCGTCAGAACAAAACGCGCCTCGCCCACGTACATGTGCAGCTTTTCTTTGATGCGCTTACGCACCCCCTCGACGGTGACCTCGACATACGGCTCGACATAGCTCGGGAAGGGGCTCAAGAACTGCTTTTCGACCGGCCTTGCCTGCGCCCAGTCCTCAAATCGAACAAGTCTGGTATCCAGATCGACGAGCTCCTCGCTGGGGCGGTCGAGAAAGGCGATGGTCTTAGGGTTGAGACCATCGACGGCGAGGGCGGCGAGCGAAGTCGCCTCTTCGAGACGGAATTCCTGCGCGCAAATCTCGGCGCTGGACGTGGCGACAAATGCCGCGAGCCCCAAAAGCAAGGCGGCCGCCGCCTTCGCGATCTCCATCATAACGTCTTTCAGTTAATAGCGCCGGTTGCCCCAGATATAACCGGGGTCGATGCGTTGCGGTGTCTGGTACTCACGTCCGTACGGATCACGCGGCGGCGGCGGCGCCTGAAATCGGGGATCCCGCCCGTACTGACCGTAATAGTATTGTCCCGGCGGCGGCCGCGCATCCCGCGGAGCCGGCAGATAGCGGCCGTTGTTATCGTAGTAGTAATACGTTCCGCGCTGCTCGTACTCCCCGTAACCGTATGGATTGGGCGCTACGCCGTGCGAATAGGCATCCCCCCGCGCGACCAGCTGATATTGCGTATCAGGAATCTGCCCATTTCGGTCGGTGCGGAAGCATTCGGTAATGGCCCTTCCGCCGCTGACTTGCATTTCACCGGATTCGAGATCGGTCGATTTACATGCAAGATGGCGCTTGGCCTCGGGCGACGGGGGGGCAAGCGCGGCTTTCGGAGCGACATTCGACCACACCGCCTGGATAACCGGCTCGAAGATCGGCACGGCGACGTGGCCACCGGTTGCACCGCCGCCAAGCGTGCGCCGCTTGCCTTGCGCGTTGTCGTAGCCGATCCAGACCGCGACGGTGACGTCGTTCGTGAAGCCCACGAACCACGCGTCATTTTCATCGTCCGAGGTGCCGGTCTTGCCGGCGACATACGGAGCAAGGCCGGAGATCGACCGCGCCGTGCCCCGCGCCAGCACGCCCTGGAGCATCGTCTTGAGCTGATAGAAGGCGGCGCGGTCCACCGAGGACATCATGACGGCGGATTTCGGGTCGTGCCGGTAAATCGTGACGCCATTGCGCTCGATCGAATCGATCACGTGCGGTGCGGGATGGAGACCTTCATTTGCAATTGTTGCGTAAAATGCTGCGAGATCGATCGGCCGCACCGGCTGCGCACCAAGCACGAACGGATAATACCGCAGACATTCACGATAGATCTGAGCTTCCAATGCGAGCTTGCAAAGCCGATCGAGACTCGCTTCCGGACTGCTCTCGATGCCGCCGTCCAGCAGATGCACGGTCGCGAGATTGCGCGAATTCTCGAGCGCCCGGCGCAGCGTGAGGATACCGCCGTAACCACCGTCGTAGTTTTTCGGGCTCCAGTAATCCTGCTCGCGCACGCGACCATTGCCCAGCGGTGGAAGCGTGATCGGCTCGTCGCTCACGAGTGTGTTGGGCTGCAGGCCGTTGCGCAGCGCACCGAGATAGCTCAGCGGCTTAATCGCCGAACCTGGCTGGCGGACGGCCTGGGTCGCGCGATTGAGCTGACTCAACGGATACGAGAAGCCGCCGGTCATAGCGAGAATGCGGCCGGTCCTGTTCTCCAGAACGGCCACCATTCCTTGCACCAGCGGGCGTACGCGCAGCTCGGCGCGCCCCGCCGTCTTGCCTTTGCCGTCGGCGACGCGCACCAGCACGACATCGTAAAGTGCGAGCTTGCGCTGAGCCGCGGTGTTGTCGATCGAGAGCGGCAGGACGCGGCCGTCGGGCAGGCCGACGCGCCACGCCTCGCCCTTCTTGCCGGCCGGCTTTTCGAGCACGATCGCAGGCGTCCAGTGCACGTCATAGAGCGGCAGCCGTGCACTCGCCAGCGCCCGCTGCCAAACCGGCCGCTTGTCACCGGCTTTCTTCTCCGCGTCGATACGTTGGATGGCCTGACCGAGGTTCACCTCGGCCGCCCGAAATTGGACGCGGCCCGTGCTGCGCTCATAACGCGAAAGCCCTTCCTGCAGAGCCTCCTCTACCGCGCGCTGCAATTGCGGATTGATAGTTGAACGCACCGTGTAGGAGTTCGCCGTGATCGCGTCGATGCCGGCGAGCGACTTCGCCTCACGCGCGACTTGATCCACAAAGTGAAAGCCGATGTCACGGCGGGGGCGTTCGTAGGCAACAAGCCTGGGCAGCGCGGGCAATCCGCGCCCGGGCTGCTCGGCGGCGAGCACCCCATCTTCCTGCATACGGCTGAGAACATAGGCCAGCCGTTCCTGCGCGCGTACAGGATGCCGGTCGGGATTGAAATAGTTCGGCCCTTTAGTCAGGCCGGCGAGAAGCGCGCCTTCCTCAAGCGTGAGTTCCTTGGCGGGTTTGCCGAAATAACTCCGCGCAGCAAGCTCGATGCCCCAGGAGCCGCGGCCGAGATAGACGGAATTGAGGTAAAGCTCGAGAATCTCCGCCTTGCTCAGCGTTTGTTCGACACGCGAGGCCACGATCATCTCGCGGATCTTGCGTTCGTAGGTCAGATCTTCGCCGACCAGCAGGTTCTTGACGATCTGCTGCGTGATCGTCGAGCCTCCTTGCGGCCGTCCGGACGAAGCGAGGTTGCCAATGAAAGCGCGAATTAAGCCGCGCTCATCGATCCCCCTATGCTGGTAGAAGCGCCTGTCCTCCGCCGCGAGAAACGCCTTTTGGACGTGCTCGGGAATATCGGTGAGCGCTACCCACACCCGCCGCTGGTTCTCTTCGAACACCTCCGCAAAGCGTTCGCCCCGGCGGTCGAGCACGACGCTCGCGCCGGGAAGCTTCATTCCCTTGAGCTTAGAATGGTCCGGCAGATCAGTGGTTGCCTTGTTGTAAAACTCGATGACAGCGCCGAGGTCCGCCGCCGGTACCGCGACTTTTTCGTTCTTGCAGAACTGCCGGTATGCCGTTTGCAGATCTGCAAAATTGATGCCGTGAAAAGCTTTGTGCTCGCCAGCGACTGCCTGCGGGTCGTCCATCGCGGTTGCGATAAGATCCTCGAGGTTGATGTCCTCGATGTCGAATGCCTTGCGCATGTGCGCACAGCCCGCACGCAGCAGCTGTGCCACAACTTCCTGGTCTTGGGCGCGATCAAAGCGTGACTTCACCGCATCCGGCGCCGTCATGACCTGACTGAGCGCCAGCGCGGTCGCGAAGATTTTGACCAGAATGGATTCCATCGCACT
>VAZQ01000205.1 GCA_005883115.1 Alphaproteobacteria bacterium
AGTTGCGGCCCGCTATTCCGCCGCCGGTAGTTGTGCCGGCTCCGCAGCTTCCGCGGCAGCCGCTTTGGCGGCAGCCTCCTTCTCGCGCTCCTCGAGGATGAGCGCGTCGCGTTTGGTGGCGACCTCGCGCAGTCCGTTCATCATGGCGCCGGTGCCCGCCGGAATGAGGCGGCCAACGATGACGTTCTCCTTGAGGCCTTCGAGCGTGTCGATCTTTCCGTTGACTGCAGCCTCGGTGAGCACGCGCGTCGTCTCCTGGAATGATGCAGCGGAGATAAAGGACCGCGTTTGCAGCGATGCCTTGGTGATGCCGAGCAGCACTGGATGCCCACTAGCCAGTTTCTTGCCCTCCTCATTCGCTCGCGCGTTGATT
>VAZQ01000263.1 GCA_005883115.1 Alphaproteobacteria bacterium
CGGGTTAGTTCGAGCATCAGGCCGATGGCAATGCCGGAGGTCGGACTGCCGACTGCTGGCGTGCCGCAGACGACGATGCCGCGCTCCTTGGCCGCGGTGACGTCGATCGATGCGTTGCGCAGGCCGGTGGTGATGAGCAGCTTGAGCTGTGGCAGTTTCTCGATCACGGCGCGCGGGAAGGCGGTGCGCTCGCGCATGGCGCAGACGATCTCGAAGTCCTGCAGCGCCGCGATGACCTCATCGGCTCCGCCGAGATACGTGTTGAACACTTTGATGTCGAGGTCGCCCAAAACCTTCGACCAGTCGGCCACGGTGAGAGCGATGTTCTGGTAATCATCGAGGATCGCGCAGCGATGGCGAGGCATGAGACAATATCCGTGTGTTGGCCTGTGGAGACGAAGGAAGGGTGGGCTCGTCCCTATAGCACAGGCCAATCGCCACGCGCCGCAATCGCCGCGCCTCTTGGCGGAAATCCTGAGAGAAAGGAGACCGTCACCGCGTGCTAGCGGGCATCACGCCAAACTCGCGGGTGCGGGAACCCGGCCCGCGTCCTGCGGGCGCCCGAGAACTCGTCCGTTCTACGCGAGTATCTCCGCTCTGTGCGGCGCGCTCAGCGCTTCGCGCGCACGCGCACGAGCGCCGGCATCCCATCGTGTTTGGCATGCCATTTGGGGCCCGGCCCGCGCATGTAATAAAGTTCGGGCCGGTACGGATCGAACAGGCTTCGCGTCAAAGTCTCTACGAATTCGGCGAGATCCGCCAACACGCTTCGCGCCCGACCTTGGCTCGCGCCGCGTCTAATTGCCTTTGCCATGACCCCATCCAGCGCGACTGGCGCCGGCTCCCCGTTCGCTCCGTCCCCATCGCCCGGAGCGCCCCTTTGCGCGTATTGTCCCGGCAAATTTGTTAAAAACCAGTACGAATTCCCTAGTGATTTCAGATTCGTGAGCGAGCGTTGCAGAAAAGCTACGGTTAGGGTTAAGGATCGATGCAATTAGGTCACACTTCGGCGCCGCGACGGCACGAATGGCCGGGCTGGGGCGGGGCGCGCAACGAGCTTACGAGCCTCGAATCAGCACTGCGACCGCAACCGCATTGGAAGCGCGAGGCAGCGGTGCGGGCACTGCAACCGCGTCGACTCTCTGCGCGCGGTCATGCTTGGCACGCCACCGGGGCCCTGGGCCGCGCATGTAGTAGCGCTCCGGCCGGTACGGATCGAGCAGGGCTTTGACCACATCGTGCAAGAGCTCACCAATGTCGGCGGCAAGCCGCGCCTGACGGCGAGCAGCACGGTTGCGGAATCTGGTTGCCCTGATCATGACGCGCCTTGCCATTACTGCTGGCCTCATCCATTCGTTGGTCATCGCGTGCAGCGTCCGAGTTCAACAAACGGTCCGTTCGGTTGATTAAACCTTCGTAAGACTCGTCGAGCCTGCCTCGACCGTCTTCCAAGCGTCACATGGGGTTATCGCCGCACGGCGGATGTGATGCCCGTCACATCTTCTCGCGTTTGTGATCGAGCAGGGGCGATCTTGGCGCGGCCTTGCTCTCGGCCCGAGAGGTCGCTACATCAGCCCCGACCTCCCCACATCCGGCGCCGATCGGCGCCCAACAACGCGAGCGGGGCGTATTGATGGCCCGTCAATTCATTTATCACATGCAAGGTCTCTCGAAGACCTATCCGGGCAATCGGAAGATTCTCGAGGACATCAATCTGTCTTTCTATCCGGACGCCAAGATCGGCGTGCTCGGCGTCAACGGCTCGGGCAAGTCCACGCTGCTGCGCATCATGGCCGGCATCGATACTGACTTCTCCGGCGAGGCATGGGCGGCCGAAGGCGCGCGGGTGGGTTACCTCGAGCAGGAGCCGCAGCTCGATGCCGGCAAGAGCGTGCGCGAGAACGTGATGCAGGGCGTCGGGCCGCAGAAGGCAATTCTCGATCGCTATAACGAGCTCGCCGTCAATTACTCGGATGAGACCGCGGACGAAATGACGAAACTGCAAGACGAGATCGAGGCCAAGGGCCTCTGGGATCTCGACTCCAAAATCGACCAGGCGATGGAGGCGCTGCGCTGCCCGGCGGATGAGGCCGACGTGCAAACGCTATCTGGCGGCGAGCGGCGGCGCGTGGCGCTCTGCCGTCTGCTGCTCGAGCAGCCGGACCTCTTGCTGCTCGACGAGCCCACCAATCATCTCGATGCCGAGTCGGTCAGCTGGCTCGAGGCCCACCTGCGCAACTACCCGGGCGCGATTCTGATCGTTACCCATGACCGCTACTTCCTCGACAACGTCACTGGGTGGATTCTCGAGCTCGACCGCGGCCGCGGCATCCCCTATCAGGGCAATTATTCTGCCTGGCTCGAGCAGAAGCAGAAGCGGCTGGAACAGGAGGGTCGTGAAGAGGCGGCGCACCAGCGCACCCTCGCGCGCGAGCGTGAATGGATCGCGGCGTCCCCGCGCGCGCGGCAGGCGAAGTCGAAGGCCCGCTATCAGCGCTATGAAGATCTCGTGAAGCAGGCGGCGGAGAAGACCGCGCAAAGCGCGCAGATCATTATTCCGGTCACGGAGCGGCTGGGGCAGACCGTTGTCGACTTCGAAAAGCTGCGCAAGGGCTATGGCGACAACCTCCTGATCGACGATCTCACTTTCCGCCTGCCGCCCGGCGGCATCGTCGGCGTGATCGGGCCGAACGGCGCCGGCAAGACGACGCTCTTTCGCATGATCGTCGGCCAGGAAAAACAGGACAAGGGCAGCATCAAGGTCGGCGAAACGGTGCATCTCGGCTATGTCGATCAATCCCGCGATGCGCTCGACGGCAAGAAGAACGTCTGGGAGGAAATCTCCGGCGGGGAGGACATCATTCAGCTCGGCAAGCGGGAGGTGAACTCGCGCGCCTATTGTTCGACCTTCAATTTCAGAGGCGCCGACCAGCAGAAGAAGGTCGGCTCCCTGTCGGGCGGAGAACGCAACCGCGTTCATCTAGCGAAGATGCTCAAGTCGGGTGCCAACGTGTTGCTGCTCGACGAGCCCACCAACGATCTCGACGTCGATACCTTACGCGCGCTCGAGGAGGCGCTCGAGAATTTCGCCGGCTGCGCCGTCATCATCAGCCACGATCGCTGGTTCCTGGACCGCATCGCCACGCACATTCTGGCGTTCGAAGGCGACAGCCACGTAGAATGGTTCGAGGGCAATTTCCAGGATTATGAGCGCGACAAGATGCGCCGGCTCGGGACCGATACCATCATCCCGCAGCGCATCAAGTACAAGAAGTTCTCGCGCTAATGATCGAGGACTGGAGCGCGCGCCAATACCTGAAGTTCGAGGATGAGCGCACCCGCCCGCCGCGCGATCTCTTGGCGCAGGTGCCGCTCACGTCCGCACGCCGCGTGGTCGATCTTGGCTGCGGGCCCGGTAATTCCACCGAACTCTTGCTGCAACGCTTTCCGCAGGCGCAGGTGATCGGGGTCGACTCATCGCCCGACATGCTGCGCCAGGCGCGCGAGCGGCTTCCCAATAGCGAATTCGCGCAAGCCGATCTCGCCAGTTGGAGCCCGCCCGAGCGCACCGATCTGTTGTTCGGCAACGCGGTCTTTCAATGGGTGCCTGACCATCCCGCCGTGTTGCGGCGGTTACTTGGGGCGCTTCCCGCGGGCGGCGTGTTGGCGGTGCAGATGCCCGACAACACCGAGGAGCCGGCGCTCGCCCTCATGCGCGAGGTGGCGGCAAGCGGACCGTGGGCCGCGCCGCTCGCGTTGGCCGCGGCCGCGCGCGACGACCTTCCGACGCCGGTTGCTTATTACGATTTGCTCAAGCCCCATTGCGCGCAGCTCGACATCTGGCACACCGTCTATAACCACGTGATGGCGGCCCCGGACGCCCTCGTCGAGTGGTTCCGCGGCTCGGCGTTACGACCGTTTCTTTCCCCGCTCGACGAGGTTATGCGCCGCGGGTTCGTGGCCGAGTACACGGCGCGTATCGCGAAAGCCTATCCGCCGCGACACGACGGTCGCGTGCTGCTGCGCTTTCCACGGCTCTTCATCGTGGCAGTGCGATAGGCGGACGTGGAATTCGCGACGAGCGCCGAGCTGCTGAATTGCCGCGCGCGTTGAATATTAGCCTCGAGCACTACTGCGTGTCCGAGCTTCTCCCCTTCAGGCGCACCTTGGTTGCGATCGGGCCCGTGTCGCCCACGTCCTCATTGTAATAGACCTCGTCTGCGGGCTTGAGATCATCGAAGTCGCCGGACAGCAGCGAGTTGCGGTGGAAGTAGAGCAGGCCGCCCTCTTTGGTGAGCAGGAATCCGAAATCCTCCTCGGGTGTGACCTCCGCGATCTGCCCGAGCGATTGGTTCTCGGTGTCGTGATCGCCGGCCTTGGTGCGGCCGTCACGCTGCTCTTTGAGGTCAAGCAGCCGCCGCTCGGCAATGCGAAACGCCTCGTTGATGGCTTTGTGCAGGTCCGGGTGCTGGTACTTGCGCAGCAAGTGCTCGGGTTCGTGGCTGACGACGAGGTCGCCGCGGCCGGGAATACCGAGCTCAATGTGGACCACAGGAGGGATGGTGCCGGTGAGGTCCTTGGCGCGCTGATCGATCCGTACCCGGCACGAGACCAGCCGGTCGTAGAGCTTTTCAAGATCGGCGACCCGCGCTCGGATTTGCTGCTCCGCCCAATCGGAACTTTCGATGTTGTGGAAGGCGATCTCCAGCGGTACTTGCAGCATCGGCGGCTCCATATCTTGGGCGCTTTTGGCATTTTTATTAACGCTTGGCCGGCTTGAATCGTTGCAGCCGAACGCGGCAGGGGATCGAGCCGGGCCTTGGCACGTAGAGGGAAGCGATCATGCGTCGACTTGGTAGCTATGCGGCAATCCTCATAAGTGTGTGGATCGCCGCGCTCACATGCGCGCGGGCAGCCGATCCAGGTTTTCAAAAGTGGCTGCAGGAGCTCTGGCCCCAGGCGGAAACGCTCGGTGTTTCGCGGGAGACGTTCGACGCGGCGACGCGCGCGCTCGAGCCCGATCTCACGCTGCCCGATCTTGATCTTCCCGGCCGGGAAGGCGCGCCGCCGCGCGGGCAAGCCGAGTTCGTGCAGACGCCGGCCGACTACATCAAGGAGACCACGATCGCTAACCTTGCCGCACAGGCGAAAAAGCTCGCCGCCGAGCACGCGCGCACACTCGCCGCCATCGAGCAGCAATTTGGCGTCCCCGGAAACATCCTGCTTGCGATTTGGGGCCGCGAGACCGCGTTCGGCGGCTACAAGCTGCCGAAGAACGCCGTGACAGTGCTCGCCACGCAGGGCTATTACGGGCGGCGGAAGGATTTCTTCCGCCAGGAGTTCCTCTATGCGCTCAAGATGCTCGAAGAGGGGCACGTCAAGCTCGCCGACATGCGCAGCTCCTGGGGCGGCGCCATGGGCCTGACCCAGTTCCTGCCCTCCGAATTCTACAAATACGCGGTTGATTTCGACGGCGACGGCAAGAAGGACATCTGGAGATCGGTGCCGGATGCGCTCGCCTCCGCCGCGCAGCAGCTCGTTGGCAAAGGCTGGCAGCGCGGCACGCGCTGGGCCTATGAGGCGCGCGCCCCGCAAGGCGTCGACTGCACCATCGCTGTGCCCGAAGTCACGCGGCCGCTCGGCGAGTGGCTCAGCCAAGGATTTGTGCTCGCCCATGGCCGCAAGCCCACGCCGGCAGAGCTCGGTGAACCGGCGTCGCTGCTGCTGCCCGAAGGCACTTACGGGCCCGCGTTTCTCACGCTCAAGAACTACTACGTGATCAAGGAATACAATTTCTCCG
>VAZQ01000264.1 GCA_005883115.1 Alphaproteobacteria bacterium
CACGGCGCCGTTGGGATCGAGTTCTTGCACCGGCACGATGGCGCGCGAAAGTACATAGCCGTCGCCGCCATATTTGGCGGTGATGCGCTGGGCGAGGTCGTACACCGCCTGCAGTGTCACCGTTTTGCCGAGGAGGTCGGCGTAGACCTCGGCCAATTGAGCGGCGGTAAAGACGGTGGCGCCGAGGATGCGAATTTGCCGGATGACGAGCTTGGTCTCGGCGGCTCCAGGAGGCGCCTCGATTCCCGGCACCGAGATGGCGGGCCCGCCCGGCTGCGCCAACGGCGCGGGAAGGCGCTCGAAGCGCTCGCGTTCGCGGCCGGGCTGGTCGCTGGGCGGCACGATCTGTGCACCTGGCGGGACGACCTGTGCGACGGCGGCGAATGAAACGCTCGCCATCGCCAAAGCCGCCGCGATGGCGCGCGCGCTGGCGAGCATGCCCCCCGACCCCTCGACGAATGGACCGCAAAATTTTACGTCCGGGGAAGAGTCCGAGGCAATCGCCGGGGCACGCCATCAACCGCCGGCTTTTGCCAATTTTTGCAGATGTTTCAATAAGGTCACACCGGCGGAGGGCTCCAGCGCGTTCGCCTCGCCGCGCGGCGCCGAAAAGCCTTCCGTGAGCAAGTTTAGCGGCTCGACCTTTGCCGAACCCCTCTAGTGCCCAACCGCACCGGGAGGTGGAGCGTGCCGCCATTGTAGGTGAAAGCGGCGCTGTAGAAGCTCGGCGGCCCCCAGGTGAGTGCGTTATTTGGCTTTGTCGAAAGCAAGGCCGAAGCCGAGCAGCGGCAGGCTCATTTCGACCGGTTTCTTGTTTGCGTCCTGCACGGCGATTTTGAGTTCGCCAGCGGTCCGCATGGCGGCAATGAGCTTGTCGGAAAGCGTCATCGCGACGAAGCACCCGACATTCGTGCAGGTCTGGATCGCCTGCCGCTCCGGAGTACCGTTGTCGACCTTGACCAATACCGGCTCAGTGAGATTGAGGCCGAGCGGCAGCGTAATCAGCATCGCGCCGCTCTTTCCGTCCGCCGCCGGACGCACCGCCACGGACACGACCAACTGCCGCGTCTCGCGCTGGAAGACCTGCTGCACCGCGCGGCAGTCGAGCGTCTTGCCGTCACCCGTGCATTCCACCCGCCATGCGGCCGGCGGGCTGTCGGGGGACTGTTGCGCTCGCGCCGATGGCAAGGGCGCGGCGATCGCGATCACCAATGCCATCGCGCTGGCAGTCGTTGCGGTGCGCCTGCCCGCCGGTGAAGGAGGAGAACTCGCAGACATCGGGCTAACTCCTGGCGATCGCGCCCCTCGGCGCGATCGCGCTTAAAGCACGCCGATCCCGCCTGCGCTACGCCAATGAATCCGCAAGCACCCTGCCAACGACATGATAAAACACGAGATGTGCACTGCGGTCGAAAAAGACCGGATGTCACCTCCGCTTGCCCCAAAGCGCCGGAACGACGTTGCGCCGCGCGGGTTGCCGCCATAAACTCCTCGCCGAACACCGGAACCGATCGATCGCAATTGCCCGCACCGATCAACGCAGGGTGGAAACATGAATATCCGCGAAACCGCGCCTCGGATTACCGAGCTCGAGAAGATTTCCACGCGTACCGACACGCGCGACTATCTGGCCAAAGCCGCGCCGACCAAGGAGAAGCTGAAGGACTGGCTCATCGTCGATGTCGATGCCCACGTCAACGAGACCGCGTTCTGGTCCGAAGTCACCGACCGCATCGACAACGAAGTTCTGCGCTACATTGCCGAGGCGTTCCGCGAACGCGGCCGCGGTCCCGGCTTGCTCAACGCCAACGGTCCGCTTTACCAGGACGTGTCCGGCCGCATCATGCACCAGCAGAACTTGAGCGAGCCGACGCCGCCCGGGCTGCACCGCCAGGTGCAGCTCACTCAGCGCGCCATGGATGCCCTCGGCATCGATTACATGGTGGTGTTTCCAACGCCGATGCTCTCGCTCGGCATGCACCCGCAGGCCGACGCCGAGGTGGCGCTTGGCAATGCCTATAACCGCTGGCTGATCGAGGAAATTCTGCCGCAGGACAAGCGCCAGAAGGCGCTGCTCTATCTGCCCTTCAACGAGCCGGATGCTTGCGTGGAGACGGTCGAGCGTTTCGCCGACGCGCCCGGCGTGGTCGGCTTCTCCGTCACCTCCACGCGCCACAAACCGGTTTGGCACAATTCCTATATGCGGCTCTACGCGGCGTTGCAGGAGACGGGCAAGCCGCTCGGCTTCCACGCCGGCTTCTCCTGGGCGGATCCGTCGTTCCAGCAGATCAATCGCTTCATCGGCATGCACTCGCTCTCGTTCGTGCACTTCAACATGATCCACATGACCAATTGGGTGCTCAACGGCCTGCCCGAGCGCTTTCCGGGCCTCAAGGTGATCTGGATCGAGAGCGGACTTGCCTGGGTTCCTTTTGTCATGCAGCGGCTCGATTCCGAATACATGATGCGCACGTCGGAGTGCCCGCTGCTCAAGCGCAAGCCGAGCGAGTACATCCAGGACATGTACTTCACCAGCCAGCCGCTCGAGCGCAGCAATATGAAGCTGACGCAAGCGACCTTCGAGGCGATCAGCGCCGACACGCAACTGCTCTACGCATCGGACTGGCCGCATTGGGATTTCGACGCGCCGAGCTCGATTACCAAGCTGCCGTTCCTCAAAGAGGACGCCAAACGCAACATTCTCGGGCTCAACGCCGCGCGGCTGTTCGGGCTCGAAGTGCCGGCGGCGAAGTCGGGCGTGAAAGCCTCGCCCCAGCGGGTCGCCGTGCCGGCCGAATGAACGCCGGGCCAAGCGACTGCATGGGGTTGGCATGAGTTCATCCGCGGCCAAGGTTGCCGGTACCGAATCCGGCGCGGCGTTCTGCGCCTCGGTGGAGGACGCGCTCAAGAATGGCAGGCCCGATGCCGTGCCGGATGAAGAGCTGCAGCGCGTGCTCTCGGCGGCCGTGCGGCTCTATACCGCCAAATCGGAAGACCGCGCGCGTGAGCTTGCGCCGTTCGGCGAGCAGCCCGTGAATGCGACCGAGGCGGTGACGGCGATCTGCGCCATCATGCGCGCGGCCGATCTCAATTTTTTCGATCTGCAAATGTGGTACCGCCGCGGCGAGCGGGAATGATTGACTGGATGCCGGGTGAAGCGATGAATGAAATCATGGTGGGCGAGCTCAGCGAATTCACGGAGGGTGGCTATCGCGTGCTGCGCGTCGATAGCTTCGAGTTCGGAATTTTTCGCCAAGGCGACCGCCTCGTGGCATACGAGAACCAGTGCCCGCACGACGGCGGGCCGGTGTGTCAGGGCAAGGTGATCCCGCGGGTCGAGGAAGAACTCGCGCCGGATCAGACCAGCCGCGGCCTGCGTTTTTCAAAAAAGCGCAACATCGTCTGCCCTTGGCACGGGTGGGAATTCGACATCGAGACCGGCCGCCACTGCGGCGATCCGAAATATCGCTTGCGTTCCGTCGACGTGAAGGTGCGCGACAATCGCGTTTATGTCAGCGTGCCGCCGGCAGCCTTATAAACGTCTTCGACTTCGCATGCATAGGGTGGCCAAAGGCGCGCGCTTTCTCCCGCTGCGCGTGGGCACAATCCCGCCGCGCCTTTCCCCGCTAGCAATGCTACGCAAGCGATTTTCCCCACTCTGCGATCGCGTTCATGACCGCTTCCCTGCTTGAGCTGAGCATCGCGCTATCGGACAACGAGCGCACGCGGCCGCTGATCGAAGGCCGCGTCGCGCCGCAAGGAATCAAGCCGGTCGTCACCGTCGTGCATCCCTCCGAGATGTTCTGGCGGCAGCTGCGCTTCGCCGAGTTCGACGTGTCGGAAATGTCGATGTCCTCGCTCATCATCGCGGCATCGCGCGGTGATACGCGCTGGGCGGCGATTCCGGTCTTCACCATGCGCAAGTTCTTCCATACGAGCATCATCGTACGCACCGATTCCGGCATTGCGGCGCCGCCGGACTTGCGCGGCAAGCGCATCGGTGTGCCGGAATATCAGCAGACCTGGGCAATCTGGTCGCGCGGCGTGCTGCAGCACGAGTTCGGCGTGCATGCCCGCGACATCGAATGGTTCATGGAGCGCAATCCCGAGAAAAGCCACGGCGGTGCGACCGGTTTTAACCCGCCGCCCGGCGTGCGGCTGCACCACATACCGCCCAGCACGAATATCGGCGACATGCTACTGCGCGGGGAGCTCGACGGGGCGCTGCTCTATCTCGTCCATCCCAATCTGATCGACCGCAGCACGGTCGATGTCTCGGGGGTGACGCGTCACCTCTTCCCCGATCCCGCCGCCGAAGGCCGGCGCTTTTACGCAAAGACCGGCTTGTTTCCGATCAACCATACGGTCGTGGTGCGGCGCTCGCTGCTCGAGCGCCATCCCTGGGTCGCACTCAACCTTTATTCGGCATTCGTGGCGGCGAAGGAGGAAATCGCGCGCTACGGCCAATCCCATCTGCAGTGGTATTTCGAAACAGGATTGCTCGATGAGAGCATCAACCGCACGCTGGCCGACAACGATCCGCTGGCTTACGGCTTCAAGGCATCCCGCGCGGTGCTCGAAACGATTGCCGAATACGTGCACGAGCAGGGACTAAGCGCGCGGCGGGTCAAGCTCGAGGAATTGTTCGTCGTCAGCACGCTCGATATGTGATTTCGCCACAGATGAATCGTGCCACAAACGAGCGGCGCGCATGGCCGTGAGCAAAGGCTATGACTTCGTGATCGTCGGCGGCGGGTCGGCCGGCTGCGTGCTTGCCAATCGGCTGAGCGAGGACGGCGCTGCGCGCGTGCTCTTGATCGAAGCGGGCGGCCGCGATCTCAATCCGCTCATCCACGTCCCCCTCGGGATGGGCAAGATGCACGAATACGACATGTTCAACTGGGGCTACGCCACTGAGCCCGAGGCGAACATGAACGGCCGCCGGATCGAGGCCATGCGCGGCAAGGTGCTGGGCGGTTCGTCCTCGATCAACGTGATGGCTTACACGCGCGGACATCGCGGCGACTACGACCGCTGGGCGCAGAAAGGCGCGCGGGGCTGGTCCTATGCCGATGTGCTGCCGTACTTCAAACGCTGCGAGCGATGGGAAGGCGGCGAGAATCGCTGGCGCGGCGGCGCGGGACCGGTCGGCACGGAATTCGCCAGAACTGCCGACCCGCTCTACGATGCTTGGATGCAAGCCGCGCTTGCGGCCGGCTTCCCCGTCACCGATGATTATAACGGCAAGCAGCAGGAGGGTTTTGGGCGCGGCCAATACACCATCCGTGACGGATATCGCTCCTCGGCCGCAAGCGCCTATCTCAAGCCGGCGCGAAAGCGGCCAAATCTCGAGGTTGCGACCAGGGCGCACGCAAGGCGCGTGCTGATGCAAGGCACGCGCGCGAGGGGTGTCGAGTACCGCAAAGGTGGGCGCCTGGTGCGGGTCGAGGCCGAGCGGGAGGTGATCCTCTCGGCCGGCGCGTTCAATACGCCGCCGCTGCTCATGCTCTCAGGAATCGGTCCGGCCGCGCATCTGCGCGAAGTGGGCATCGAGCCGGTGATCGACTTGCCGGTCGGCAAGAACCTGCAGGATCACCTCGCGGTCATCATCTTCTTCCGGCGCTTGAACGAAAGCACGTTCGTCAAGCAGATGCGGTTCGACCGCATGGCCCTCAGCATGGTCCGCGCTTACCTCTTCGGCACCGGCCCCGGCACCGTCGTGCCCGGCGGCTTGCACGCCTTCGTCAAGACGCGGCCCGAGCTTGCGGTGCCCGACATCGAGTTCATGTTCCGCGGCGCACCGGCGGCGACGCATCTGTGGTTTCCGCTGATCCGCGCAGCCTATATCGACGCCCGACGCTCTTGCATCCGGATAGCCGTGGCGAAATCCTGCTGCGCTCGAGTGATCCCCGCGAGCCGCCGCGCATTGTCTATAAGTTTTTCTCCTCCCCGGACGACCTCCCGCGTTTGCGCCAAGGCGTCAAACGCGCCCGCGATGTCGCCTATCAGAAGCCGATGGCGCCTTATCGCGGCGCCGAGACCGCACCTGGTGACAAGGTCAAG
>VAZQ01000265.1 GCA_005883115.1 Alphaproteobacteria bacterium
TTGATCGACGCGATCGATGCACAAGGGTCATCATCATGCCTACACGAGCCGCGACGACATGATCGCGGCAGGAAAATATCGTAAAGTGGGGGCTGGAGTTATGCTTTTTCGCGGGCGAGATTATGCGCACCGTTATCTTTCTTGTATGCGCGCTCCTGCCGGGCGCCACGTTCGCCGATAGTGTTCGTCACCTGAGTGTGCCCGAACGGTTTTGGGGGATCTGGGCGCCGAGCACAGATCTCTGCCGCGACGACAAGTCCATCTTCGTCGTATCCGCGAAAGGATACGTGACGGCGCAAGCGAACTGCACGATTCAGTGGCTCACTGAAACAGCCGGCGCCGATGGGCCGATCTACTCTGCCCATATGCGTTGTTCGAACCCAGCGGCACCTGAGGAGACGATGGAAGTAAATCGGATCATTATGCCAAAGGATCCCGGAGAACTTTCGGCGGGCCCCGATTTCAGGCAGCTCAAACTTTATCGACGCTGTCCATCGAATTAGTACCCCTTGGCGCACTAGGAGGGTTCATGGCTAAGGCTTCTCGCGGCAGCTCCTCCGGCATTGCGCCTCGCGCGGTGCTGGGTGCAATCGTCATCTCCCTTGTGAGCACGTCCGCTGCCGCTGCCGAGACGGCTTCGATTGACGATCTCGTTTCAGCCGTGGTGCGGATCAACACCCATATCAATCCCGAAGGGCGCACGGTCCAAGGGCTGGGCCGTGAGCGTGAAGGATCAGGCATCCTCATCGACAGTGACGGCCTCGTCCTGACGATCGGTTATCTTATGGTCGAAGCCTACGCGGCTGAAGTCGGGGCCAACAACGGGCGTACCATGCCGGCGAATGTCGTCGGCTATGACCAAGAAAGCGGCTTCGGCCTGTTGCGTGCGATCGCACCGCTCAAGCTCAAGCCGATGCCGTTGGGCAAATCCGCCGAGATTAAGGAAGGCGATCCCGTGCTCATCGCAAGTTTCGGCGGCCGCGGCATGGTGGCTGGCGCCTATGTTGTGGCCAAGCGCGAGTTTGCCGGCAGCTGGGAATATCTGCTCGATGAGGCGCTCTTTACCGCACCGCCGCATCCGGCCTGGAGCGGGGCTGCGCTGATCAGCCGTGAAGGCAAACTCATGGGCGTCGGCTCGCTCATCGTCGGCGGGAGCGACAAGGTGCCAGGTAACATGTTCGTTCCAATCGATCGCCTCTCTCCGATTCTCGGCGATCTGATTGCGACCGGCCGCATGGTCGGACCGGCGCGGCCATGGCTTGGTATTAACACCGACGAAATGGGTGGGCGGCTGTTCGTCAGCCGCGTAACACCGGCGAGCCCGGCGGAGAGGGCGGGCATCAAGCGGGGCGACGTGATCGTCAGCGTCAAGGGCGAGCAGCCCAAAAGCTTGGCCGATTTCTATCGCAAGGTCTGGGCTCAGGGGAGCGCGGGCGACACGGTTGCGCTCGATGTGCTGCAAGACAGCGAGGTGCGCCGAATCGAGGTCAAGTCGATGAACCGGCTCGACCATTTGAAGCTGAAATCCACGTTTTAACAGCCGTTTAAGCTGGATATTTGAGAGCGGGTATGAAGCGGCCGGCGGCAAGAATCGTGTGGTGAGGCTTCCTGGCCGCACTCGGCCGCGCCTTCCTTGTCACCTGGCCGGTCCTGTCGGCGATTTTGGTGATCCAGCTCGGCCTTGGCCTCTTGGTTGGCCTCCTCGAGGGTTGGACGATCGGGGATGCGGTCTATTTCTCCTTCGTCACCGGCCTCACGATCGGTTATGGCGATCTCGTGCCGCGGCAAGCGCTCACGCGCGTATTTGCGATCGGAATCGGACTCTGCGGCATTCTTCTGACGGGGCCGGTCGCGGCCTTCGCGGTTTCTGCGCTGCGCACCACGCTGATGGACAGCAATACCGGGTGACAGGGAGTGCCGTTGCGCAACACTGCATCCCTTTGCTTGAGGACGGCATAAAGCAGCCGCATTGCTGCCGTGATCAAGCGGCGATATGCGCGGCGAGGGCATCGGTCGCGCCGCCGGGTCGGACGGCCGGGCCGCGTTCATGCTGTGGCGTACCGCAAGTCTGGCTGGCCGCTGCAGGGGTGGTCGCCGAGCAGGGGGGAGCGGATGGGGCGGCAGCTCACAGTTCTTGGCGGCATTGCCCGCGTCGGCGCGCTTGCCGCATGCTGTGCCGTGCTCGCCCATTGCTCGGGACCATTTTCCAGCAAGGAATACAGCCCCCGCGTCGTTGAAGAGGGCGAGCCGGTGCCCAAGGGCGGTGGCGCCTATCGCGTTGGCAAGCCTTACACCGTCAACGGCCGCACCTACGTGCCGGCCGAGAATCCGCGCTACCGGGCCGAAGGCGTAGCTTCCTGGTACGGCCGCGATTTCCACGGCCGTCTGACTGCCAATGGCGAAGTCTATGACATGCACAGTATCTCGGCCGCGCATACCACGCTGCCGCTGCCCAGCTACGTGCGAGTCACCAATCTCGATAATGGCCGTTCCGTTGTCGTGCGCGTGAACGATCGCGGTCCGTACCATCGCAACCGCGTCATCGATCTGTCGATCGGCACAGCCAAAGCGCTCGACTTCTATGGCCGGGGACTTGCCCACGTGAGGGTCGAATATGTCGGACCCGCGCCACTCGAGGGCAGCGACGACCAGATGCTAATGGCGACGCTGCGCGATGGTTCGCCCGCACCGGCTCCCTCGAAGGTCATGATCGCCTCGGCAAAGCCTTTCATCGCCCACCTCGATGACGGCAAGAACGCCCCCTCTGCGCGTTCGTTCACGCTCGCCAGCACGTCGAGCCGTGTCGTGGGACCGGCGGTCGAGCCCATCTCGAGCAACCAGTCCAAGACGAAATCGCTGGTTCGATCCGCGTCCGCTGCGGAGCCTCCAGCCGAGCCGAGCCCGCCGCCCGATTCAGCCCCAGCTGCCTTTGCGCCAGCGCGAAATGAGGCACTCGATTTACTGAGCGGTCGCGGGCTCTATTGACGCGCAGAATTTTAATCGCACGCCAAACGATCCGCCGCGAGAGATTGATTCTCGCAGGTCCAACTTGCTAAGCCAGAGGCGGGGCAGGGAGGAAGCGTGGACATTGGCCAAACGCACCGTGCCACAGTCATGAACATTCCCGTGGCTGGTAGTCTTTTGCAGCGCTTCTTCGTAAGCGGCGGCGCTGCCGCCGTTGTTGTTCTCGCAGCGTGTTGCGTCGCGGCGGCGCCCAACCCTGTATCGGGGCCGAAGTCCAGCGAGGGCTATCAGACCGCCGCCGCGCACGCGATGCTGATCGAGGCCGGTAGCGGCAGTGTGCTTTTCGAAAAAGCCGCCGATGATCTCATCCCGCCAGCCAGCCTGTCCAAATTGATGACGCAAGAGGTCGTCTTCAACCTGATCAAACAGGGTCGGCTCAAGGCCACTGACGAATTCATCGTCAGCACGAATGCTTGGCGCAGGGGCGGTGCACCATCGCACACGTCAAGCATGTTCATTCCTATTCACAGCAAGGTTTCGGTTGACGATCTTCTGCATGGCGCGATCATCCAATCGGCCAATGATGCTTGTATCGCGCTTGCAGAAGGTATTTCAGGAAGCGAATCGAGCTTCGCGGAGCTGATGACCAAGCGAGCACGCGAGCTTGGCCTAACCAAGTCGACGTTCGGCAATTCGACCGGTCTTCCCGATCCGCGCCAGCTCATGACTGCGCGCGAACTCACCAAGCTCGCCCGCCACATCATCGAGAGCTATCCCGATTACTACAAGTATTACAGCGAGCGCGAATTTACCTGGAACAAGATCCGGCAATTCAATCGCAATCCGTTGCTCATGATGAATATCGGAGCAGACGGGCTCAAGACCGGTTTTACCAAGGAGGCCGGCTACGGACTTGTGGGCTCGGCGGTGCAGAACGGGTTGCGCCTGATCGTCGTCGTTAATGGATTAAGGTCGGAGAAAGAGCGGGCTGACGAGGCCAAGAAGATGCTGGAATGGGGGTTTCACAACTTCCAGTCCGGGCTTTTGTTCGCCGAGGATCAGGAGATCGCCCAGGCCAAGCTCTATGGCGGCACCAAGGGTCACGTGCCGCTGACGGCGCGCAAAGAAGTGCGATTGATGGTGCCGCGCGGCTCGCGCGACAAGATCATTGCCCGCGTGGTCTATTCTGGGCCGGTGCCGGCACCGGTACAGCAAGGGCAAAAGATCGGTACGCTGAAAGTATGGCGCGGCGAATTCGTGGTTCTTGAGGTGCCGCTGGAGGCTGCCGAGAGCGTAGCCACCGGCTCGATGCCTCGACGCGCCTTCGATGCCGCAACCGAACTAGTGCTGGGCCTGTTTCGCGCTGGCTTCAAGCGGCTATAATCAGTTCGATCATTGGTGCCCGGTCCGCGGTCAAGCTTGCGCAGACTGCGTAAGTTCGCCTGCGGTGCGCGCATCTCGATTTCCGATGCGGCGAGATGAAAAGCAAGGGACGGCGATGTCGCGCCGCGAGGTGCGGTGCGGGCCTTTGTCCGTCATCGGGTTAGAGCGCGATGCGTGGACGATTCATTACCTTCGAGGGCGGCGAGGGCACGGGCAAGTCCACCCACGCCACGCTGTTGGCTGAGCGTCTGAAATCGGCCGGCATCGGCGTGATGCTCACCCGTGAACCCGGCGGATCGCCCGGCGCCGAAGTGATCCGGCACGTGCTGCTCTCTGGGGTTGCCAAACCGCTCGGCGTGGAAGCCGAAGCGCTGCTATTCGCCGCTGCCCGCGGCGACCACGTGCGCAACACCATCGAGCCTGCGCTCGCGCAGGGTGCGTGGGTTGTCTGCGATCGATTTATCGATTCCACGAGAGTCTACCAAGGAACCCTCGGGCGCCTTGATCCGCTTTTCATCCGCGCCCTTGAACGCGTAACTGTCGGTGACCTCAAGCCCGACCTCACCTTCATTCTCGATGTTCCGGCCGAAGTTGGACTTGCACGTGCCCACAAGCGGCGGGGCAGCCGAGTGACCGACCGGTTCGAGGCGGAATCGCTCGCCTTCCACGAGGCCTTGCGCGAAGCATATCGCCAGCTTGGGACCGCTGAGCCCGATCGCTGTGTCGCGATCGATGCCACCGAAGCAAAACCCGTGGTCGCCGAATGGATATGGCGAACCGTGGTCGAGCGGCTCGATCCCGCGCGCATCTCGAGCCTGCCTGCAGGCGCTGTGTCATGAGTGTCGAGAAACCCGACAACCTCGAGCCGGCGCCCCCGCGCGAGACGGGCGTGCTCTACGGCCACGGCGAGGCTGAGCAGGCGCTGCTTGGCGCTTATCGGAGTAGCCGTTTCCCCCATGCCTGGCTGATTGCAGGTCCAGCCGGCATCGGCAAGG
>VAZQ01000266.1 GCA_005883115.1 Alphaproteobacteria bacterium
TGAGGCCGCTGACGGCAATTCCCAACCCGCGCGGCCACTTGCCCTCGAGAAAAGAGGACCAGCGGTCCATATTGCGTGCGACCCGCGACCTCGACCGCACCGTTTTAGCATCCGCGGCGCGCCGCCCAGATACACGAGCGGGCAGGCGCGAGCGCAATCGCGCGATCCACGTCAGCGGTTGAGCGAGGCATCCGCGATCATCCATTGCACCAACTCGTCGAACGTAATTCCCGCGTGCGCCGCAAGCTCGGGCACGAGCGACGTTTCCGTCATGCCCGGCTGCGTGTTGACCTCGAGACAAACGAGTCCCCCTGTCCCCTCGATGCGATCGTCGTAGCGAAAATCCGCACGGCTCACACCCCGGCAGCCCAGCGCGCGATGCGCCGCCAACGCTAGTCTTCGGACTTGTTGGTAAACAAACGATGAAACCGGGGCGGGCAGCAGATGTTTGGATCCACCTGGGGCGTATTTGGCCTCGTAATCGTAAAACTTTACCATCGGCACGATTTCGATGACGCCGAGCGCCGCATCGCCCATGACCGCGCACGTCAACTCCTTGCCGGCAATGTATTTTTCGACGAGCACCAGCTCCCCATAAGCCCAATCCTCGCGCGTGAGCTCCTGCGGTGGATGCGCGTGATCCTCACGCACGATGAAAACCCCGACGCTTGAGCCTTCCGCGAGCGGCTTGATGACATAGGGCCGCGGCAGCAGGTGAGCCTTGGCCGCCGCCAAGCGCGACACCACCAAACCTTCCGGGACGGGCACCTCGGCGGCGCGAAACAGCGACTTCGCAATGTCCTTCTGCATCGCCACGGCCGAAGCCATCACGCCAGAGTGGGTGTACGGAATAGCGAGAATTTCCAGTACGCCCTGGAGCGTGCCATCCTCGCCTGGGCGCCCGTGCAACATGTTGAGAGCGACGTCGGGTTTGACCGTGGTCAGTACCGTTGCGATGTCACGACCGACGTCGATGCGGGTCACCCGGTGACCGAGCCGCGCCAGCGCCTCAGCGCAGGCCTTGCCGGAGCGCAACGATATTTCGCGCTCGGCGGACCACCCTCCCATCAGGACGGCGACGTGCTTGCTCATCTGTCCTCGGTCTCGGCCGCAGCGCTGATTCGGTTATACCACTCAACAGAACCGAGGCTGATCGGCATCGAGCCTCTCGGCGGCGCCGTCACTTTCGTCGCAGAAACGGGTGCTATGCCACTCCGATGCGCTTGATCTCCCATTCGAGGTCGACGCCGGAGTGTTCTTTGACCCGCCGACGCACCGTCTCGCCCAGCGTCTCGATGTCGGCGGCGGTGGCACCGCCGAGGTTGATCAGAAAATTGCAGTGCATCGGCGACACCTGCGCATCCCCAATTCTAAGGCCGCGGCACCCGGCGGCATCGATGAGTTGCCAAGCCTTGTGACCAGGCGGGTTCTTGAAAGTCGAGCCACCGGTACGGCTCTTGATTGGCTGGGTTGCCTCGCGCGATTCCGTGATCTTCTCCATCTCGACCGCAATGTCGGCCGGATTGCCGGACGCGCCTTGGAATAGTGCTTCCGTGAAGACAATGTCGTCAGGTGCGCCGCAATGACGATAGCTGTAATCCATCTCGCCGTTGCTGAACACGTGCACTCGGCCGTGCCGATCGATGCCGCGGGCCTCGATCAGAGCGTCCTTGGTTTCGCGCCCATAGGCGCCGCCATTCATACGCAGTGCGCCACCCACCGCGCCGGGAATGCCACGAAAAAACGCGAGCCCTGCGATGGCCGCCTCCTGCGCCGCTCGGCTGATTTTGACGTCGGGTGCCGCCGTGCCGGCACGGATGCGACAGCCATCCTCGACCTTGACTTCGCCGAAGCCGCGACCAAGCCGAATGACGATTCCTGGCACGCCACCATGGCGCACGATCAGGTTTGCGCCGAGCCCGACGACGCAAACTGGAATTGCACCTGGTAGATGGGCGAGGAAGTCGGCGAGGTCGAGCTCGTCCTCCGGCATGAAAAGCGCCTGTGCCGGCCCGCCGACGCGAAACCAGGTCAGCTCCGCGAGCGACTGGTTCGGCAGTAGCCGCCCGCGCAAGTTCGGCATGCGCGCCTTCAGATCCGCAACCAGATCGGGAAATGTCATGGCAACGCCGCAGCGCACACTGCGCCGATCGCGATAACCATCAGGCCACCGCCCCGAGCGCGGCGAGTTCTCCCGGCAGCGCATACGCCCATTGGGTGATGTTGCCCGCGCCGAGACACACCACGATATCGCCGGGCTGCGCCAGGCGTTTGATGATGCGCGCGAGATCTTGCGCACCGTCGAGCGGAATAACCTGCCGATGCCCGTGCGCACGCAGACCCTGCACCAGGGAATCGCGGTCGGCGCCGGCAATCGGCGCCTCGCCCGCTGGGCAGACGTGTGCGACGATAACGGTATCCGCGTCGTTGAAGCAGGTCGAAAACTGCTCGAACAGGGATGCCAGGCGGGTGTAGCGGTGTGGCTGAACGACGGCGATGACCTGCCCCTTACTCGACTCGCGCGCTGCGCGCAGGACGGAGGCGATCTCGACCGGATGGTGGCCATAATCGTCAATGATCGGCATGCCATTCCATTCGCCGGTGCGGGTGAAGCGTCGGCGCACGCCGCCGAAGCCGGCCAGCGCCTTGCGAACGAGCTCGTCCCCTATCCCGAGTTCGCGGGCGACCGCAATCGCCGCTGTGGCATTGAGTGCGTTGTGACGACCTGGCATCGGCAGCGTCAGATCCTCGATCTCGTGCATCATCTCGCCGGCACCATCACGCAAGACGATCGAGAAGCGGGAGCGGCCATCTGCATGCTCGAGCGCGGCGAGACGGACGTCCGCCTGCAGGTTTTCGCCGTACGTGATCACGCGACGATCGGTGATTTGCCCAACCAAGAGCTGCACTACGGGATGATCAGTGCACATCACGGCAAATCCATAGAACGGCACGTTTTCGACGAACGCGCGAAACGCCTCCTGCACGGCGTCGAAAGTCTTGAAGTGATCGAGATGCTCGGGATCGATATTGGTCACCACNNACCACCATCCAGTCGCCGGCGCCAAGCCGTGCATTCGTGCCGTAGGCATTGATGATGCCGCCGTTGATCACAGTCGGATCGAAGCCGCCGGCGTCGACGAGCGCGGCGACAAGCGAGGTGGTCGTCGTCTTGCCGTGCGTGCCGCCGATTGCGACGCAGCGCTTGAGCCGCATTAACTCGGCCAGCATCTCCGCGCGGCGCACCACCGGCAGGCGCTTCGCCCGCGCCGCGATGAGCTCTGGATTATCGCGCTTGATCGCAGTCGAGACCACCACCACTTCGGCATCACCGAGGGCGGCGGCGGAATGGCCGATAGAAATTTTGGCGCCTTTCTCGCGCAGGCGCCTGACATTTGCGCCATCGGCGGCATCCGACCCTTGTACGGTATAGCCAAGGTTGATGAGCACCTCAGCGATGCCGCTCATGCCGATACCGCCGATACCGACGAAATGGATCGCCCCGATGTCGCGCGGCAATTTCATCGTTTCTCTATCCCTGTCCCCCCGCTGCCGCGGCCCTCACCATCCTGACGCGAGTTCACGCCATGACGCGCAGGACCAAATCGGCCAGCCGCTCGGCGGCGTCAACCGCGCCCTGCGAGCGGGCCGCCGCGGCCATTGCTACGAGTTTTTGCGGCGCGCTGGCAAGCGCGGCGATCTCCCGCGCCAGCCGATCGGGCGTAAACTCGTCTTGCGGGAGGCGTAGCGCGCCTCCCGCCCTCTCCAGCACGCCAGCATTGGCGGATTGGTCCTGATCGAGCGCATGCGGCAGCGGTACCAGAATGGCCGGTCGGCCGATCGCAGCGAGTTCCGCAACGGTCGAGGCGCCGGAGCGCGCGACCACCAGGTGACTCGCAGCGATCCGCGCCGGCAGATCGTGGAAAAAAGGCGCAACCTCGGCTGCAACCCTTGTGCGCGCATATGCCTCCGTCACGCGCACCAGATCCTCCTCGCGCGTTTGCTGTACGACGGCAAGGCGCGCTTGCAGATCAGGGGCAAGTCTTTCGACCGCCGCGGGTACGATATCGGCCATGATGCGCGCGCCCTGACTGCCGCCGAATACCGCCAACCGAAGCACGTCCGCTGCCTGCGGAGCGGCGTAGGGGATCGCCGCGGCTGCGACTACTGCTGGGCGAACCGGATTGCCGGTGCGTGTCGCCTTGGCACCAAACTTAGGGGCGCGCTCGAGCACGTCCGCAAAGCTGATGGCGATAGCGTCAACCCGAGGCGCCTGAAATCTGTTGGCGCGCCCCATCACCGCGTTCTGCTCGTGAATCAGGCTAGGAACATTGCGCAGCGTCGCGGCCAGCACCGGCGGGATGGTCGGATAGCCGCCGAAGCCGACGACCGCCGAGGGCCGCGTGCGCGCGAGCAGGCGTAAGCACTGTAGCGTGCCAACGCTTAGCATCACCGCTGTGCGCACCAGCGACAGCGGATTACGCCCACGCACGGTCGCGCTGGTGATGATGTGAATGTCCCGCGTCCGAAATGCCTTGCCGTACCGCTCCGCACGATCATCGGTCGCGAGGGCTGCGCTGACGCCGCGGCGATCGAGCGCGTCCGCGAGCGCTTCGGCGGGAAACAAGTGTCCGCCGGTTCCGCCGGCGGCCAGAAGAACAAGCGTCACGTGATCCCTTCGGGCAAGTCGATCAGGCCGGCGTTTCAGCGGGCGCGAATGCCCCCTCTCTGACAAGCAGCTCAGCGCGCGGACGCTCGCGCGTCAACGCGAGCAGCATTCCCATGCCGTAGGCGAGCGAGATCATCGATGAGCCGCCGTACGAAATGAACGGAAGCGTCATGCCCTTTGCCGGCATGAGATGCAGGTTCACCGCCATGTTGATGGCCGATTGCAGGCCGAGCAACACGGCAAGGCCGGCTGCGGCAAAGCGCGCGAACGGATCCTCGGTGCGTCTGGCGTGATGGAGGCCGCGCAAGACGATGAAGGTAAACAGAGCAGCGAGCAGCAGACACAACACGATGCCGAATTCTTCGGCGGCGACCGCAAACACGAAGTCGGTATGACTTTCTGGCAGGATGCGCTTGACCGTGCCCTCGCCCGGCCCGCGTCCGAACCAGCCGCCGCGCTGGAAAGATTCGAGAGCCTGATCGATGTTGAAGCTATCGCCAGAGGACGGGTCACGGAAGCGTTCGATGCGACGTGCTACATGCGGGATGAGCATATAAGCGCTCGCGAGCCCAATGGCAGCGACGCCACCAAGCCCCGCCACCCATACGAGCCGCATACCGGCGAGGAAGAACAGGGCGCTCCAGACCAAAGCGATCAGCATCGTCTGCCCGAAATCGGGCTGCAGCACGAGCCCGGCGATAGCGAGGAACAGCAGCGCGAGCGCGAAGGTGTTCGCGGGCATTTCCGGCCGCCGCGTGGATTCGCCGAATAGCCAGGCGACGAGGATGACAAAGGCAGGCTTGAGAAATTCCGAGGGCTGGATGTTGATTCCGAGGAAGACAATCCAACGGCGCGCACCTTTCACCTCGGCGCCGAACTGCAGCGTGGCCGCAATCAACGCCAGGCTGACCACGAAAACGATCATGGCAAGGCGGCGAATGTGGCGCGGCGGCAGGAACGAGGTCGCCAGCATTACGGCGAGTGCCGGAACGAGATAGAGCACGTGCCGGCCAACAAAATAGAACGGATCGAGGCCAAGCCGGGACGCAACCGGTGGTGACGCGGCCAGCGAAAGAATGATCCCTGCGAGCATCAGGGTGAGCAACGCGGTCAGCAGCGAGCGGTCGATCGTCCACCACCAGGCGGCAAACCGCGTGCGTTCAAGACGCGAGACCATCGAGACTCCTCTCGAGAGGACGCGAGATCAGTGGTGCCTGCCGTTGGTTGACGGAGCCTTAACGGCCAGCCGGAGAGCGGGGCGCAAGGAGGCTATTTGGACTGCGGCGGCATGAGGCCCGGTAATGCGCGCACCAGTTCACGGAATTTGTCGCCTCGCAGCTCGAAGTTGCGATACTGGTCGAAGGAGGCGCACGCCGGCGACAACAGCACCACCGGCTCGGGCACTTCGGAAGTTTCAGCGTCGGCGGCGGCCCGCTCGACCGCGCGCTCGAGCGTCCCGACAACGGCGTGGGGCACGCGTCCTTCAAGCTCGGCGGCGAAATCAGTTGCAGCCTCGCCGATGAGATAGGCCTTGCGGATGCGCGGAAAAAAAGAACCGAGCGAGGCAATGCCTCCGGTCTTAGCCCTGCCACCGGCAATCCAGAAAATGTCAGAGAAGCAGGCCAGCGCCTGCGCGGCGGAATCCGCGTTGGTCGCCTTGGAATCGTTGACGAACAGCACGCGGGCCTTGCGTCCAACCTCTTCCATGCGATGGGCAAGCCCTGGAAACGAAGCGAGTCCCCGCTGGATGGCCTGCGCCGAGAGGCCGAGCGCGAGCGCGGCTCCGGCCGCGCAGGCGGCGTTCTGCGCGTTGTGCATGCCCCGCAGGGAGCCGATGCCGCCGATCTTGGCGATGGCACACGCGCCACCGTCAGCCGCCCGCATGATGCTTTCGTTCTCGAAGTAAAGTCCCCCGGGCAGGGGCCGGCGCACGGAGACGCGTATGAGTTTTTTGCCGACCTGCTCGATGCGATCGGCCACGGCTGCACACCAAGCATCATCGACGCCGATGATCGCCATACCGTCCTCCTGCACGCCGGTCGCAAGCCGCTCCTTGACCGCTGCGTAATGCGCGAGCGTTCCGTGGCGGTCGAGATGGTCCTCTGTGATGTTGAGAAGAATGCCGACCGAGGGGTCGAGCGTCGGCGCGAGGTCGATTTGATACGAGGAGCACTCGACGACGTGAGCGCGCGTCTGATCTGGCGGGGCCAGCGAGAGGATGGCGGTGCCGATGTTACCGCCGATCTCGGCGTCGCGGCCAGCCGAGCGCAACAGATGCGCAACGAGCGCGGTGGTCGTCGACTTGCCGTTGGTTCCAGTGATGGCAATGAACGGTGCTGTCGTCGCACGGGCCCGGCGCTCGCGGCAAAACAGCTCGATATCTCCTATCACCTCAACGCCGGCAGCCCGCGCGAGCCTCACCGTCCAGTGAGGCGCCGGGTGCGTGAGCGGCACGCCGGGGGCGAGCACAAGCGCGGAAATTCTCTTCCAGTCGACTTGCCGCAGGTCACCGCTCGGAATGCCCGCACTCGTCGCCTTGGCGAGGGCCTCGGCGCTATCGTCCCAACCGATGACGTCCGCCCCGCCCGCAAGCAGGGCGCTCGCGCTTGCCAGTCCCGACCCACCCAGGCCGAAGATGGCGACCTTCTTTCCGGCGAAGGCGGTGACAGGGATCATCACCGCAGCTTGAGCGTGGACAGCCCCACCAACGCGAGCACGACCGAAACAATCCAGAAACGGATGACGATCTGCGGCTCAGTCCAGCCGAGCTGCTCGAAATGGTGGTGGATCGGCGCCATCCGAAACACGCGCTTGCCAGTAAGCTTGAATGACACCACCTGCACAATAACGGATACCGCCTCGAGCACGAACAGGCCGCCAACCACCGCCAGCACGATCTCATGCTTGGTGGCGACAGCAATCGTGCCGATCATCCCGCCTAGGGCGAGCGAGCCGGTATCGCCCATGAATATCGAGGCCGGCGGCGCATTGAACCAGAGAAAGCCCAGTCCCGCCCCTATCACCGCGCCGCACAGCACCGCGAGTTCGCCAGTTCCCGCGACGTAGTGGATGTTGAGGTAATCGGCGAAGAACGAGTTGCCGGTAAGATAGGAGATGAACCCGAAACTGAGCGCGACGATGATGACGGGAACAATGGCCAGTCCGTCGAGGCCATCAGTCAGATTTACCGCGTTGCCCGCCCCGACGATGATGAACGCGCCGAACACGATGAAGAGCCAGCCGAGCGGAAGCACGAGCTCCTTGAAGAATGGGAAGGTTAGCGAAGACGCGAAGGGCTGGCGTCCAATGGAAGCGATAGCATAGCAGGCCGCGGCCGCGATCAGCGCCTCGAGGACCATGCGCAGCTTCCCGGAAAAGCCGGCATGCGTCTGCTTGGTTACCTTGAGATAGTCGTCGTAGAAGCCGATTGCGCCAAAGGTGAGGGTGACGCCCAGCACGATCCAAACGTAGCGGTTGGCGGGATTCGCCCACAGCACCGTCGATACGACGGCGCCGAAGAGAATCATCAGTCCGCCCATCGTCGGCGTGCCCTTCTTGGTCACGAGGTGCGACTGCGGTCCGTCGCTGCGGATCGGCTGCCCCTTGCCTTGCTTGAGCCGCAGCAGGTCGATGATCGAATGACCGAACAGAAAAACGAACACCAGCGCGGTGAACATTGCTCCGCCGGTACGGAACGTGATGTAGCGCAGAACGTTGAGCGGCCCGATCGTATCCGAGAATGCGGAGAGCCAGTACAGCATGGGTCAGCCGTCCACGGTCGAAGCTTGCGCCGGCGTGAAAATCGGAGTCTCACGGCGATAACGGCCCTGCAATGCCTTCACGATGGGCGTCATGCGGGAGCCAAGCGAGCCTTTGACCATGACCGCATCGCCAGGCTGAACCGCGGCAAGCACATCTGATTCCAGCGCGGCCGAAGTTTCGGCATAGCTGCCCTTGCGCGAGGACGG
>VAZQ01000267.1 GCA_005883115.1 Alphaproteobacteria bacterium
AGGCATTCGTCTCCGGCGCCGATATCTCGAAATTCGAGAGCGAACGCGCCACCCTCGAGGCGACCAGGCACTACAATGCAACGGTCGAGAAGGCATATGCCGGCATTCAGCAGTTTACAAAGCCGACGATTGCCATGATCCGCGGGTACTGTATCGGCGGCGGCGTTGGGCTGGCAGTGTGCTGCGATCTGCGCATCTGCTCCGACAATTCGCGCTTCGCGGTGCCGGCGGCAAAGCTTGGGCTCGGCTATTCCTACGCCGGGCTGCGTCGGCTCGTCGATGTCGTCGGACCAGCGTTTGCGCGCGAGATCTTCTTTACCGCGCGCCAGTTCGATGCTGAGGACGCCCGCCAGATGGGCCTCGTCAATCGGGTCGTGCCGCAGGCGGAGCTCGAGACCTATGTCAAGGATTACGCGGAGACGATCGCCGTCAACGCGCCGCTGACGGTGAAGGCAGTCAAATACATTGTCGGCGAAGTGATGAAGGATGACTCTGCGCGCAACGTAGCGCAGTGCGCTGAGCTGGTGGAACAGTGCTTTGCCAGCAACGACTTCATCGAAGGCCGCCGCGCTTTCATGGAGAAGCGCAAGCCGGCATTTACCGGCACCTGAAGGAGTGGCGGCAAGCTGTCGCGGATACCAATCGCCGGTTTAGTGTTTCAATGATCGAGACGGCAACGGCGGAACGCCGTGCCGGGTATCGAGGAGAACGGGCGTGGCGTCGGTTGAACTGCGAGCCCTGACCAAGCGTTATGGGGAAGTCGCGGTCGTCGACGACGTGTCGCTCACCATCGAGCACGGCCGGCTCGTGTGCCTGCTCGGCCCCTCCGGCTGCGGCAAGACGACGACGCTGCGCTTGATCGCAGGCTTCGTCGAGCCATCCGCGGGCGAGATCCGGGTTGGCGACCGGCTCGTCTCCTCGCCGGCACGGACGCTGCCGCCGGAGCGGCGCAACATGTCCATGATCTTCCAGAGCTACGCGCTGTGGCCGCACATGACGGTCGCAGAGAACGTCGCCTATGGACTGAAACTGCGCAAGCTTGACCGCGCGAGCATCGAGCGCAAGCTCGCTGCCATACTGGATACTACTCACCTGCGCGCGCTCGCCGACCGGTATCCGGGCGAGCTTTCGGGCGGACAGCAGCAGCGCGTAGCGCTTGCGCGCGCCCTCATTGTCGAGCCCGAGACGCTGCTCCTCGACGAGCCGCTGTCCAATCTCGATGCCAATCTGCGCGAAGAGATGCGCTTCGAGGTGCGCCGCCTGCATGACGAGTATCGCTACACCACGGTCTACGTGACCCATGACCAGTCGGAAGCGATGACCACTGCCGACCTGATCGCGGTCATGAATGCGGGCAAGATCGAGCAGGCGGGCTCGCCGGAGGACATCTACGATCGGCCGCGCTCGGAATTCGTCGCCCGCTTCATCGGCTCGAGCAACGTTCTCAGAGGACGCGCGCTCGACGACTGCCATCTATCGTCATCAGGCTCGACGCTGCGCTGCACCGGGGGCAGATTTGCCGCCGGCAACGAGGGAGCGGTCGCAATACGCCAACATGCGGTGCGGCTAACGGCGAAGAAGCCTGAGGCAACTCAAAATGTACTGCCGGGAACCGTGGTGCGGCAGGTGTTCCTCGGGGCGAGCCGTGACTATCTGGTGGAGTTGGGCGACGGCACGCAGCTGCGCGTGGTTGCCCCCGCGGCGGAAAATATTCCCCAGGGAGCTTCGGTATGGCTCCATCTGCCGCCGGAGCGCTGCCGGGTGCTGAGCGGATGATTGGCAAGCCCAACCATGTTTCAAGCCCAACCATGTTTGATGAGGAGACGATGATGAAACGGTTTGCACGCCGGGACGTGCTGAGGGGCTCGGTGGCCATCGCGGCATCAGGCGCGTTTGCCTCGGTGACCTCGGCCGCTCCACCGCCAAGCCCGGTCACGCCGGAGCTGATCGCGGCGGCAAAGAAAGAGGGCAGGGTTGTCTACTATACCTCCATCGATCTGCCGGTTGCGGAGCGCATCGCCAAAGCGTTCGAGGCGAGATATCCGGGTATCGACGTGCGCGTGGAGCGCACCGGCGCCGAGCGCGTGTTCCAGCGGATCGGTCAAGAATATGCGAGCCGTATACACTCGGTTGACGTCGTCAATTCGTCCGATGCCGCCCACTTCGTAGTGTGGAAACGCGAAGGGATGCTCGAGCCCTACGTTCCCGAGGACGTTGCTAAATATTATCCCGCCGGGCACAAAGATCCCGACGGGACCTTCGCGAGCTTCCGCGTTTGGCTCTGCGTTATCGCCTACAACACTACCATGGTCAAAGCGGAGGAGGCGCCCAAGAGCTACGCCGACCTGCTCGATCCGAAATGGACCGGCAAGATCGTCAAAGCGCATCCGAGCTACAGCGGCACCATCATGACCGCGACCTATCAGATGTCGCGGGACCTCGGGTGGGACTATTTCGAGAAACTCGCCAAACAGAGGGTAATGCAGGTGCAGTCCTCGGCCGACCCGCCGAAGAAGCTCGCGCTGGGCGAGCGCGCGGTGATGGCGGACGGCAACGAGTACAACATTTTCATCGAGAAGGATAAGGGGACGCCGGTCGAGATCGTCTATGCGACCGAAGGGTCGCCCGTCATTGTCGGGCCCAATGGGTTGTTCAAGAACGCGCCCAATCCGAACGCGGCGCGGTTATTCCAGAGCTTCTGCTTTTCTCCGGAGGCGCAGCAGCTCTGCATCGATGCCGGAGGCCTGCGATCGGTGCATCCGCAGACCAAAGACAAGCCAGGACGCAAGCCCTTCGGCGAGATCAAGAAGATGAAGGACGATCCGGAGGCGGTCGAAAGGATGAGCGCAGAAATCAAGGCGCGTTACAGTAAGCTGTTCGGGGTGTGATCGGCCGAGGCGGACCGGGAGGAATAATGCGCGAGCGTCGGTTCTCCAGGCGCGACGTGCTCAAGTCATCGGCTGCGGTCGTTGGTGGTCTTTTCGCGTCTGCGGCTCGGGCGGCAGCGCTCGAACCGACGGCGATTACGCCTTCCCTCGTCGCGGCGGCCAGAAAAGAGGGGAGACTCTTCTACTACACTCCATCGACCTACCACTGGCAGAGAAGATTGCGAAATCGTTCGAGAGCGCCTTTCCCGGCATCGCCGTCCGTGTCGAGCGCAGCGGCGCCGAACGCGTGTTCCAGCGCATCGGCCAGGAATACGCCAGCCGCATCTACGGCGCTGATGTGGTCAATTCGTCTGACGCGGCGCATTTCATTGTCTGGAAGCGGGAGGGCATTCTAGCCCCCTTCGTCCCGGCAGACGTCGCCATGCATTATCCGGCGGACCACCATGATCCCGACGGAATGTTCGCAAGCTTCCGCGTAAGTCTGAGCCCGATCGCCTACAACACCAACCTGGTCAAGCGCGAGGAGGCGCCCAAGAGCTACGCCGACCTGCTTGATCCCAAATGGATGGGCAAGATCGTCAAGGCGCACCCCAGCTACAGCGGGACGATCCTCACCGCGACCTTCCAGATCGTGCGCGAGCTCGGCTGGGGATATCTGGAGAAGCTCGCCAAGCAGAAGGTCATGCAGGTGCAATCAGGGACCGACCCGCCCAAGAAGCTCGCGCTCGGCGAGCGCGCTGTGATGGCAGACGGTGGCGAGTACAACGTGCTCCAGAGCAAGGAGGGCGGCGGGCCGGTCGAGGTTGTCTATCCGACGGAAGGCACGCCGCTCGTCGTCGGTCCGAACGCAATGTTCAAGAACGCCCCCAACCCGAACGCGGCGCGACTGTTCCAGTGCTATTGCTTCACGCCGGAATGCCAGCAGCTGATTGTCGACTTCGGCGCCTTGCGGTCGATGCATCCGTTGGTCAAGGAGAAGACCGGCCGTAGGCCGTTCCGAGACATCAAGATCATGAAAGAAGATCCGGTGGGCGTCGAAAAGGCCAGCGAGGACATCAAAGCGCGCTACAGCAGATTGTTCGGCGTGTGAAGCCGCAGCCGCCGTGCGCTGAGGAGGATTAATGAATAGGCCTCAATTCTCGCGCCGCGAGTTGCTCGGCGCGACCATTGCGACGAGTGCGCTCGCTGCAATGGGGCCGACCCGACCAGTCCGCGCGCAAGCTCGCGCCACCGCTGCCGAGCCGATCACGCCGGCGTTGGTCGAGGCGGCCAAGAAGGAAGGCAAGCTGGCCTTCTACAGCGCCATGGATCTGTCGATCGCGGAGAAGTTCGCCAAAGCCTTCGAGGCGAGGTTTCCCGGTATCACCGTTCGGGTAGAGCGCTCCGGCGCCGAGCGCGTGTTTCAGCGCATCGGGCAGGAGATGGAGAGCCGCATCTATGCGGTCGATGTGGTCAACAGCGCGGACGGCGCGCATTTCATCGTCTGGAAGCGCAACGGCTGGCTTGCGCCATATCTGCCGGAGGAGGTCGCGCGGCACTATCCCGCGCAATATTACGACCCCGACGGATTGTGGGTAACCACGCGGGTATGGCTCTCCTCGCTCGGCTACAACACGAATCTGGTGAAGCCGGAGGAGGCGCCGGCAAGCTTCGCCGATCTGCTCAATCCAAAGTGGATGGGCAAGATGGTGAAGGCGCATCCTGCTTACAGCGGCACCATCATGACGGCTACGTTCCAGATCGTGCGCGAATTCGGCTGGCAATATCTCGAGAAGCTCGCCAGGCAGAAGGTGATGCAAGTGCAGTCATCGACTGACCCACCGAAGAAACTCGCGCTCGGCGAGCGTGCGGTCATGGCTGACGGCAACGATTATAACCTGATCCAGCTCAAGGAGGCGGGCCAGCCGGTCGAGGTTGTTTATCCCAGCGAAGGTACGCCGCTAGTCACCGGCCCGAGTGCGGTATTCAATTCGGCGCCGAACCCGAACGCCGCGCGCCTGTTCCAGAACTGGCTGCATTCGCTCGAGGCGCAGCAGCTGCTGGTCGACTTTGCCCGCCAGCATTCGGTCCACCCGCTCACAAGAGAGAAGCCGAGCGCGCGCCGGCTCGACGAAATCAAATTGTGGAAGGACGATCCCGCTGGCGTCGAGCGGGCGAGCGAGGAGATCAAGGCGCGTTACGCGCAGATTTTCAGGGTGTGACTTAGTTTTTGATTGTTGCCAGACGCATAATTGCTCATTGTGCATTGCGGTCGAGCGGAGCGAGCAGATGAGG
>VAZQ01000268.1 GCA_005883115.1 Alphaproteobacteria bacterium
CTGACACAGCGAGCAAGCTCTTGTGCAGGCGATCCTCGGGTTCGAAATTTTGCGCGAGCCTTCGGACGGTCTCGACAAATCGCAAGCGATACGTCGCTGCCCTGTCGACGTCTCCGTACTTCGCGAAGATCTCGGCGGCCGTGCGGTACACCCGCCAAGAAGCGATCGGGAAGTCGGCATTGTCGACGATCTCCAGCGCGCGGGACAGGTGCAACTGAGCCTCCGCTGAATCACCCAAGCCAAGCGCCGTACGCGCGAGCAGTCCGTGGGCCTGGGCCAGGTGATTGAGATCTGGAGCCGATGCCACATAGTCGTGGAGCTGGCGTGCACAGCTCTGAGCCTGCGTAAAGTCGTCAACCTGCAAGTAATATTCGCCGAGGCAATGATACACCTGCGTCGCGGCGGTAAATTCGATGTCGATGCCTTCTTCATGCCTGCGGCGCTCAATATCGTCAAATTGCCTGCGAGCTCCCGACGGATCGTTCAGGCCGACATAGGCCTTCGCAAGGACGGCCCGCTTGTGGAAATACGTCGACTGATCGCCGACCAGCAGACTATCGTCGACGCTTTCGCAGAGCTCCCGGGCTCCATCAAAATCCATCGCTTCGACGTGCAACCACGCAAGCGTCAGCCGGCACAATGCGCTGCTGGGGCCGTTCGCGTTCCTGACGGCCAGTTCGAGGCCGGCCGTGATTTCACGTCGCAATTCGCGCCATTCGCCCAGATGAATGAGCGCGATTGATTCAAGCACATTGAACAGAACAAAAGTGTAAACGTCGCCGGCCAAACGCGCCAATCGCTTTCCTTCCGTGCCGGCGCGGCGGCACTCCTGGTACCGCGACCTCCAGCAATCAACGATACCGGATATTCCATTGCGTCTGATCAAGATGCCATAGTTCGTGGCACTCGCACTCAGCTCGATCGCCCTGTCGCAGAGCGTGGCGTCCTGTTTGCGCCAGCCGTTGAGGAACAGGTTGACGCTCGCGCTGCTGCCCTGGACCAGAGCCTTGAATGTGTCGTCCGCAAGCGCCTGGCTTCGCGACAGTACGTCTTCAGCGGCCTCAAGGCAGGCGTGGCGATCCACGCGCAAGCAGAGACTGCTCACAGCCGTGAGGCCGTTGAGCTGTTGCTTGATCTCGCCCGCCTGTTCGGCGCAGGCAATCATGTCTCGCAGATCACGGATGGAGCCGACGAGGTCGCCGCACGAGCGAAGAGCCCAGCTTCGCTGCCGCAGAAGAGCGACGCGGGCTGAGAATTCGTCGGCAGCATCGAAACGATCAAGTATGCCAAGCGCGCGGGTGAGATAGCTTGCGGCCTCCGCATGGCCGAGGCGTTTCGTCGAGCTCTCTGCCGCTTCCCGGAGGTAGCGCAACGCGCTCGGAAATTCGCGACCCTGCTCAAAGTGAAGTGCGAGCGCGGGCGCTATTTCAGGGGTGCGGCCGGCATGGGCCTCCTCCAGCCTCTTGCCCAAGCGCTTGTGCGTTTGTGCGCGGTGCCCCGGCGGCAGATTCTGGTAAATGATATTCTGATAGAGAATGTGACGGAAAGCGTAGGTGCCCGAATATGTTCCATCGGGCCACTCGGAAACCCCCGAACGAACGAGGATATGATCCTTCCGGATCAACGCTTCGATGTCCCTTTCAACGTCGATCGCATCATCGGACAGGCCGGCTGCAACGAGAGCCGCAGAAAAATCTTCGCCGGCAACGCTGGCGACATCGAGCAGACGTCGTTCGTTGTCGGTGAGGCGGTCGAGCTCATGGCCGATCATGTTCAAGAGGCTGTCTGGAATGCGATCTTGAGCAAATGCCGCCTGCGAAGACAGGCGCCATCGGCCGTCCATTTCGACGATCGACTCCTGGTCGATGAGGTGTTTAAGCAGCGAGGCAACGAACAGAGGGTGCCCCAGCGTCCGCTCGAATACCGGCTTTGACAGGCTCGAGGCCAATTCCGCGTCGTCGAAGCGCAATGCGAGATAGCGCTCGACCTCCGAGTGCGACAATCGATCGAGGCGCAATTCGCTGCAACATCCATGAATCTCGAGATCACGATGCAGGCGACGGATCGGATGCCCGTCCGCAGCGCTGTCGGCTGGACGATAGGAGCAAAGGGCCAGCACGCGCGCCTTGCCGTTCCCGCGCGCGAAGCGAGACACCACGTCAAGCGTTGCGAAGTCGCTCCAATGCAGATCTTCGAGAACGAGGACCCACGGGCGGCCGGCGCTCAGCGCTTCCAGAAGATCGCAAAACTCCCGCAGCATCCGCTCGCGCGTCGCACCGAACACTTCATCCTGGAAAGCCGCGCGTTCCGATGCGTCGATGGCACCTGGCAATTGCAATATCCAGGTGGGCGCGTGCGCGCGAACGGCCGAAATCAGTTCCGGGCCGTTCGCCCGATAACGGTTCACCAGCGCATCGATGAGTGGCAGGAAGACCTCGTCCGTTCCAAACCGTTCGGTGCAGCGCCCATAGAGCAGGTCGAAGCCCTGTTCCGTCAATCGCTCGATCGCCTTGGCGATGAAGGCCGTCTTGCCGATCCCGGCTTCTCCCGTGACAAAGGCCATTTGCCGTTGACCGGACAATGCGTGCCGCGTCATCCGGTCGATCGTCTCGAAGGGGGCTGTCCGGCCGACCACCAGGCTGGATATCTCGACCTTCGGAGGTGCGACCGCGCGCTCGACCTCCTTGGCTGCTTCGCGCACCGTGCCGATAAAGCGCACGCCTTTGCGCGGCAAGGTCTTGATTAGTCGCTGCGCCTCGCCGGAATCGCCTATTCCCGTGCGGGCTGCGTTGATGCGGGTAGTGAGCGCTGACTCCGAGACGATGCGACCGCCCCAAATTGCACCGATCAGATCGTCCTTGGTCACCACCCGGGCTCGGTGGCGGATCAGATACTCGAGGAGGTCGAAAACCTGAGGCTGCAACGGAATCGGAGATCCGTCACGGCGCAATTCCCGCTGGTCGGTGTCGAGAACGAAATCGTCAAATAAATACAGCAAAACAATGCCTTCGCAGGAGCGGCGAGGTGGATATTCAACCGGCACGCGGGCCCGAAATCAAGGACAGCCTTCAAAAATCAAGGAAACGATAAGGACAAGTTAAGCTCGCGTTAAAGCGTGGCCCGGCGTCCCGTTCGATACTTCCAGCCGCATCCAGTCACTCACATAAGGTGTTCGTGTCATGCGCATGGAAGAAAAGGCATGGCGTCTCACTCGCGTGTTCTATGGGTTGTTGTTTCACAAGATGTTTCAGTCGATCGCGGCATCCTTCGTACCATTGTTTGACAGCAGAGCTTCAACCAGGAGTGATGCGTCATTTTCAGCGAATTCGTTTGTCGCCTCCGAGAGTTCTTCTCGAAAGGAAGGCTCGTTTGGGCGCCTCCTTCAAGCGCTGCACTATTCGCGACGGCTGCAGGCAGAGCTCACCCTTCGACAGTATCGTCACCTGATCGACAATGGGTGGCACCAGTTTGACTCTCGGCCAGATGTTGGAGGACATGACAATGTCGCTCAGTGAAAAGTTGTCCGAAAGCAAACTTCAGATTTCGGCACCGGGCGAGAATAGGCTGCTGGTAACGATCGCCATCTGCTTTGTCATTCTGCACATCCTTGCGGCCACGATATTGACCTCCGCTCGCCAGAGCGACGCCGGGGCAGCGCCCGAGCCGCCCGGACTGTCGTCCGGGGACTAATCGCCAAGCCGTTACTCGAGGTTCTTATCCACCGGGAGGGTTCGCTCATGGGCGACATTGCGTCGTTTTGCCTGCTCAGTATCGCCGTGTTTTGCGGCGCCTTCGTCTCGGGCCTCGCGGGCTTTGCCTTTTCGGCGGTGGCCGGCGCGATTCTCCTTCACGTTCTCCCACCACTGGAGGCGGTCCCGCTGATGATGGCCTGCAGCATCACCGTGCAGGCCACGAATCTTTGGGCGTTGAGAAAAAGTATCCGCTGGAAGCAGAGCTCGGTATTGGTCGTCGGCGGATTGCTCGGCGTTCCGATCGCCGTCTGGTTGCTGCAAGCTGCAGACGCGCGGATCTTCAGAGAGAGCTTTGGTCTCGCCATCGCCTGTTATGCAGTCTACACGTTATTCCGGCCGGTGCTTTCTCGTCGCCTGCAGATGAATGTGGGACGCAATGCATTAATCGGCTTCGGCGGCGGCTTTGTCGGCGGGTTGACGGCAATGCCGGGTGCAATACCGACCATATGGTGTGACATCCACGGCGTGCCAAAGACTGAGCAGCGCGGGCTGGTTCAGCCTTTCATTGCTGCCATGCAGATTTTCGCGCTCGTGCTGATGCTGTTGCAAAATGATTTGTCTTCGAAGGTCTTGGTTGAGTTCCTCGCCAGTATTCCGGCACTGCTTGCCGGCGCGGCTCTAGGGATTTTCGCTTTCCGCTGTGTCAATGAAGCGTCGTTCCGGCGGATCATCCTCACCATGTTGCTATTTTCTGGATTGCTGCTGGTCTTGTAGTTACGCCAGTCGCGCCTCTGGTTACCATGGCAGCCATTCGAGCACGTACGGGCTCGCTTTTACGCCGGCTTCGGGTCAAACGTTGACCTCGTGCGCGCAGCGATTTATCAGCTGTCAAAACGTCTCGGTAATCTTGCTCAGGCGAGGGGGACGATCCGGGTCAAATCCGCAGGCGCGCGCCGTCTGCTCGATCATCCGATAGGCCGGAACGAGCATGGTGATCGGGTCGGTGGCGGGGTCATCCTCGGCCAACCAGGGCAGCGAGCCACGCGGTCCGCCGCATAGATGCAGCGCGATCTTTTGCTCGCGCAATTCTTCTGCCAGCGCGTCCACCGTGGCCGCCGTTTCATCCATGAGGCGCATCATGACAACCGGCGTGCGCGATGACAACGCGGCGCGCGGCCCATGCTGCAGCTCGGCGGCGCTCAGACCAATGGAAGGCAGGCGCAGGATTTCCGAAAGTTTGAGCGCGATCTCCCGCGCCGAGCCCAGGCCCAGGCCCCGCGCAGCCACAAACACAGCTGACGCCTTAGCGAGATCATCGGCAATCTCGGACCAGTCGAGCGCCAGCGCGCGGTGCAGGCGCTCGGGCAGCCTGTCGAGGGCTGACCGCAGCGCACGATCTTCCGCCAGTTCGGCAACAAGTACGGCGCTAGCGGCCATCGAGCCGATCACGGTCTTGGTCGCCGCTACGGAGTGCTCTCTGCCGGCTTCGATCGGAACGACGAACTCCGCTTCGTCAGCCACCGGCGACGACGTCGCATTGACGATGGCGATGGTGCGGGCGCCCGCGGCGCGCGCCGACCTGGTCGCCGCGATAAGATCCGGGCTGCGCCCGGATTGCGAGATCACGATGAACAGCGCATGGCGCAGCATCAACGGCGTGCGAAATGCCGTGATCACCGAAGGAGCGCTGGCTGAAACGGGAAGGCGAAGCCGCGTCTCGACAAGGTATCTTAAGAAAACCCCGGCATGCCCAGAGCTTCCCCGGCCGCACACGACGCACAGCCCAATTCGCTGTGCGATGTCGCGCGTGGCGGGGCGGCTACGAACAATTTTGGCGACAACATCCGCGCTTTCCCCGATTTCGCTCGCCATCGCGGAAGTCGTCACGGCTCAGCCGCTCCGCCTTGCTTGCGCGCCGCCGCTCCCTTGGGATGCCGGTCACGATCCCTGGCGAGCTCGGCAAACACGCGCCGAAGGTTGCCGTCACAGTTTTTTAGAATGGTCTCGGCATCAACCCTGTCGACACCCAACGCCAGAAGGCCTGCCGTCTTGATGTCTCCCTCGGCCTGCTCAAGCCAGCGTGCCGCGTGCGACGGATCGCAGTGCGCGATTTGCGCCACCATGGCCTCGGCGCGCCGCTTCAGCTTGGCATTGGTCGGCTGCATGTTCACCATCATGCCGCGGTACACCCGGCCAAGGCGCAGCATGATCCCTGAGGAGATCAGGTTGAGCACAACCTTCTGCGCGGTGCCCGCCTTCATCCGCGTGGAGCCGGCGATCAGCTCGCGGCCGGTCTCGATCAAGATCGGAAACTTTGCCGACGCCAG
>VAZQ01000269.1 GCA_005883115.1 Alphaproteobacteria bacterium
TAGGAGAACAGCAAAAACGGCACCGGCTAACGGCAAACAGGCGCGCCGTTGCATCACCCGTTTTTGCAACGCAATCGCAAATGCCCCAAGACCCACCGCGTACCCCCTGCGCGTGCCCCGAACTCACGCCTACCCCGACGCCTCGAACAAGCTGCGAGAGTGCTCCCCTCGCCCCTCTGCCGAGTGCCTCGTCCGCTGAGGCACTGTCGTCACCCCCGAACGCCACCACACTTGCAAACCCGTGCGTTGGCAAGCGGACGCAGCGGGAAACCGTTCTGAGATATCGGCGATAATCGGGCTGAAAGCGTTTTGTTATGCAGCGTGACAATTTCGCCACGCTCGGCGCCCTTGCGCTTGAGCCCATCTTCAACGTTTCGGTATGGCGGCGGCGCCGCCGGCGACCCGAGGACCGCGACCACGACGCCGCCCGCCCCGGCGCGGCCAATCCGGCAGCGCTAGCGGGACGCGTTTGCGGCCTTATCCGGCGCCCAGCACGAGCAGCCGGATCGCGCGCACGCCATGATTACCGCAATTGCGCGGGACTGGATCCGGCTCACTTGGGCGGGGCTGGCACCGCCGAGGAGTGATGGTCGACGATCTTCCAGTCGTTGCCGTCCTTCACATAGGTGAAGCTGTAGCGGGCCGGAATCGATTTGGTTTCCCCGTCCTTGGTATAGGAGAACGTGTAATAGCCGCTGTTGACCGCGGTGTTTCCGTAGACGCGGATCACCTGGTCACCGAACTTGACGGTGGCCTTCGGCAACGCTTGGAAGGCGCCGACGAAGTAGGCTTTCACGGCGGCAGCGTCCGACCGTATCGTCGGTGACAGCGTGCCCCACAGCACGGCGTCTTTGGCATAAAGGGGCAGCATAGTGTCGGGATTGTTCTCGGCAAAGACCGTGGCCCACTTCTGCCCTGCAGCCGCGACATCTTCCTGCGGACCCGCCGTCGCGGTTTGCACCGAAAGGCTCAACACCAGCAAGACACTGCTGATCCAAAGACGTGATTGCATCATTCCCTCCCTTAAGTTCGCGACATTCCAACTGATGAATCCCGAACTGTCGACGTGAATTGTAGCGATGTTCTGCATTGCGCGCCGGCCCGCCCCGATTTAACGTATTCATTCAGAAACGCTAGGGAAGGACGACCAATGGCCTGGAGCACCCCGACCCTCGTTGAGATCTGCATCGGCCTCGAGATCAACGGGTACCTGCCGGCTGAGTTCTGACCCCGCCGAAGTTGCGCCAACCTGAACGGGCGGCCCGTTGGGCAGAGCGGGCCGCGCGCGCTTTTGCTCGCGCATCCAGGCGATCGCTGCGGTCGTCTCCGCTTGTACATCATCATCGATTTTTCCGCACGCAACGAGCGGTCAATACACGACGACACTCCTGATGCTCTTGCCCTCGTGCATCAACTCGAATCCCTTGTTGATGTCGGGAAGCGGCATGGTGTGTGTGATCATCGGGTCGATTTCGATCTTGCCTTCCATGTACCAGTCGACGATTTTCGGCACATCGGTGCGGCCGCGCGCGCCGCCGAAGGCCGTGCCCTTCCAGACGCGCCCGGTCACGAGTTGGAATGGGCGCGTTGCGATTTCCGCGCCGGAAGGCGCGACACCGATGATGATGGATTGGCCCCAGCCGCGATGGCTGGCTTCGAGCGCCTGACGCATGACGGTGACGTTGCCGGTGCAGTCGAAGGTATAGTCGGCGCCGCCGATCTGGTCGGCGCCGCGCTTCGTCATGTTGACGAGGTTCGCCACCAAATCGCTGCCAACCTCTTTCGGATTGACGAAGTGGGTCATGCCGAAGCGCTCGCCCCATTGCTTCTTGGCGTTGTTGATGTCGACGCCGATGATCATGTCGGCGCCGGCGAGCCGCAGCCCCTGGATGACGTTGAGGCCGATGCCGCCGAGCCCGAACACGACGCATTTTGAACCGGGTTCGACCTTAGCGGTATTGAGCACGGCGCCGATGCCGGTGGTGACGCCGCAGCCGATGTAACAGACCTTGTCGAACGGAGCGTCCTCGCGAATCTTGGCGACCGCGATCTCGGGCAGCACGGTGAAATTCGAGAACGTGGAGGTGCCCATGTAATGGTGCAACTTTTTGCCCTCGAGCGAGAACCGCGACGTGCCGTCGGGCATGACGCCCTGCCCCTGGGTCGCGCGGATGGCGGTGCACAGATTGGTCTTGCGCGACAGACACGACGGGCATTGCCGGCATTCCGGCGTATAGAGCGGAATGACGTGGTCGCCCTTCTTCACGCTCGTCACATTCGGCCCGACATCGACGACGATGCCGGCACCCTCGTGGCCGAGAATGGCCGGGAATAGTCCTTCCGGGTCGGCCCCCGAGAGCGTGAATTCGTCGGTGTGACAGATGCCGGTAGCCTTCACCTCGACCAGCACCTCGGAGGCTTTCGGGCCCTCCAGCTCGACTTCCGCGATCGTGAGCGGCTTGCCCTTTTCCAATGCAACGGCGGCGCGGGTTTTCATGGCGGTTTTGCTCCTCGGCATCTTGGATGGCACGAGCTGAGGTGGAGGACGCGGAGGCAAAGGTCACCGCCAGGAGCGGAACCCCGCAAGCGTAATGGCGGCGAGGGTACCAGCCTCATGTAGATTCCCACTCACCCGTCCCAACGATGGCGGTCCGGCGATCGTATGGGTTCCGGCCCCGGACCATGCGAATTCCCAGGTCGAGAAAAAACTTCAAGTATCGATGGAAAAGCATTACACAAAGAAGCCTGACTGAAATTGAACCTTCTCGCAAGAGCGCGGCCGCTCGGAAGGCGCAGTCTGAAATCTTCGGAGCGAGCCGTCTCACGAGGACGTGACCCGTCCTGCGGCGCGCTCATTGCGCCGTTACCAAACCAACTTTGGGAGGACATGCTATGGCAACGATGTCAATTCATCCGGCAGTGGACAACGGCGTGAGGCCCGGCTCGGCGAACTTCGCGGGGGGCACGCTCGCGTGCAAATGCGCGAGCAATCCCGTCGAGGTGAGCGTTACGTCCCAGTGCGCCTATAATCACGTCTGTGGATGCACCAAATGCTGGAAGCCCGCGGGCGCGATGTTCTCGCAAGTCGCGGTCGTGCCGCGCGACAAGCTCCGTGTGTCCAAGAATGCCGACAAGCTCAAAGTCGTGGATGCCAATGCCGCCATTCAGCGCTACGCCTGCAGGGATTGCGGCGTACACATGTACGGCCGCATCGAGAACACCAAGCATCCGTTCTACGGGTTCGACTTCATCCACACCGAGCTTTCAAAGGACCAGGGCTGGGCGCCGCCCGAGTTCGCAGCATTCGTCTCCTCGATCATCGAGTCCGGCACGCCGCCCGGGCAAATGGGCGCGGTGCGGTCTCGATTGAAGGAGCTGCATCTGGAGCCCTACGACTGCCTTTCGCCGGGCTTGATGGATGCGATCGCCACTCACGTCGCCAAGGCGTCGGGGGCGCTTGCAGCCTGAGCCCTATGGCTGCGGCCTCGGCATCGACGGGCTGAGGAGCTCATTGCAGCGCGAATCTGGGCGGCCGATCTTTGCCCGGCCGTCGGTGGAACGTTTCCGCCGCCATCAAGGACATCACCGGCGGCAGTCCGTCAGTTGCTTTTCCTCGATTGAGAAGACCGCACCTTCCCGCACCTCGACGTTGCGCACGATGCACACGCGGCCGGTCTTATCGCTGAGCTTGACGTCGTAGCGCCCGGGTTCGACGCCGGTGATGCGCAAGCGCTCGTCGTGGTCAACCGTTCCGTCCCGGTCATTCTTGCATTGGTCGGGGCCCCAGCTGTCTTTCCCCGCCGGCGACATCTGGAACGTCGTGATCGTGTACAAGGTGAGATTCCAGAATCGAATACCCTTGCGGTCCTGGGCCGCCGCGGAAGAAGCCACGAGTCCGAACGCGATCGAAACAAGCAACACGCCGCGCATTCCCGCCTCCCGCAAGGTGTGCATCGGTTGCGTGGCCGCCATCGAGGAAGGCCTCATTGGCGCAGCAGACGCTCGATGTTCTGCGCCTTGTCGAAATTCTTGGCGGCGTCGAGTCCGATCGGCTCAATCAGCCTGGTCGAGGCGAGGTCCGCCCCATTGAAATCGGCGCCGTCAAGCGTGACGCGGACGAGCGTTGCGCCGCCCAAGGCTGCACCCCGCAGCGAGGCATTGGTGAGATCCGCATTCTGGAGCGATGCGAATTCGAGGTCGACGCGCGACAGATCCGCATCGCGCAGGATCGCCCGCTCGAGATTGCTGGATTTGAGTATCGCGCGCATCAGCCCCATGGACTGATTCTTCATGTCGGCGCTGAGGTTGGCGCCAGTGAGCAAGGCGCCGACCAACCTTGCCCCGGTTAAATCGGCCGTGATGCGGGCGCCTGAGAGATTGGCCCCATCGAGCGTTGCACGTTGCATTTGCGCCGCAAAAATGCTCGCGCTCGTGAGGCTTGCTCGGCTGAGATCGGCTTCCACGAGCCACGCTTGATCGAGAATCGCTCGGTCGAGCTTTGCATCGCGAAGTTTGGTCTTGTTGAGCCTCGCACCCCGCAAGATGGCGCCAGAGAAGTCGAGGCCGGAGAGGTCGAGCCCGGACAGCTTCTTGCCCGCGAGATCGGCCGGCTGGAGGGATGTTGCAGAGGCGATGGCAGCCTCGACGTCCGTGCGCGTCATTTCCGCCGATGCCATCTCCGGGGATGCCAGATCGACGTGCTGCATCATGCCTTGAGCAGATGCAGGAACGGCGGACGCGAGCGCAAACACTCCGATTGCACCGATCCAGATCGACGCGCGCATCATTGTCTTGCCTTAATCTCGACTGTCTGCCCTCCCCGAGCGGCTGTTGCGCCGATGGCAAATGGCCGAACTCATTATCCCCCAGGGCGATAGGCGGGGCCACCTCCACGACTACGATTTCACGGCCCTTGCCCGAACAAGACCTCGGCGCTTGAGGCTACGATTGAGCGCATGACATTGTTTCTCCCAGGGCGCATGCTTGACCTCGCATCAAAGGAAAGGGACGATGACGTTTCTGCGAAGCGCACGACGGTTGAGCTTGGCGCTTGTGGCGGCTGCGGCGGCAGAACTACCGGTCGGCGCTGCCGAACTTAACGACTATCCGACTGCAGCACGGGCCGACTATGTGTTCGCTTGCATGAAGACGAACGGGGACACGCGGCCGGCGTTAGAGAAGTGTTCCTGCTCCATCGACGCTATCGCATCGATCCTGCCTTACGATCGCTATGTTGCAGCCGAAACGTTCTTGAGCCTTTCACAGGTGCCGGGCCGCTTCGGAACCATGTTCCAATCGCCTGAACAGGCAAGAGCGGCAATCAACGAACTCAGACGCGCGCAGGCCGAAGGCGAGGTACGCTGTTTTTGATTGTCCGGTCTGCGTCGGCAGCATGGCCGCTGCTTGCAAAATGCGTTCGCCTTGCCGGCCAACGACAGGTGGGTGACGTACGTCGGATGGATTCCGGCGTGGGGCGCCGCTGCACCGTTCGAACCTTACCCTTTCACCTCGAAAGGGCTGGGTGCGGTGTGTGGGGAGTGGGCAGCCCGTCAAGGAACCCAGCGGTCCTCGCCTCGCCTATCGCATCGCCATGGGCGTGCGTGACACTGATCAAGAGTGGAAGCGCCAGCTCAATTGCACCATTCAGGAGAATCAGCCGCCATCAACCGGCTACTGCTGAGCTTCGGCGTGCCGCTACTCGATGACAAAGATCGAGCTATCACCGAGGACTCGATCCCCAAATAAAAGCCTTGGCCCCGCCACCGCCCTCTACCTTACCTAGAAACTCGATCCGAAAACCCTTTGGAATCAATGATGCCCCCTCGTACGGGCGAGTGAGAACAGACGTTGCTCGATGACAACGGGCACTTCGCAAACGAAGTTTATCGTCTTGCGGCGCTCCTCGAAGATGCGCGTGTCCCATTCGACACGATTGGTCAGTTCATCGACTCTGCTCTGGTCGGGATCAGGCCGATCCTGGAGCTCGCGGAGCTGGAGAATCGTGGATCGGATTTGATCGGAAAATTCCCTTTGCTTGCGAAAATACCGCTCAATCCCCTGCATCACTTCGCTGCGTTCATGATTGAGGGTCTTGAACAACCCCGCAAATACCAGTTTTGCCTTTTTCTGCCGCTGGGATTCGGTGCCCGTGATGAAATCTGAAATTGCCTTCTGCGCGTCCTCGAGCGGCGTGCGGCGCGCCGCGAGCCGCGCGATCAAATCTTTTATCGCGGCATCTTCCTCCCAAGCGTTCCCGACCTCATCGATGGCCGGTCCTGCCCACACGGCGGCAGCGGAGATTTCCGGCACCTTGACCTGATTGCATGGCCAATCAGGAAAGCGTGGATCGGCAGCGAGCGCCATTCCTCGCAAGACCAGTTCGGTGGCAACGGCCATAGCGACGGCCCAACCTTTCATGTGCCGCCTCCAGGCTCTCCCCGCCGCGCAAGAAACCCTCGCGAGGGATCGTACGCAAGGATCGCGCCGACCATGAACAGAGCTGTGCATCCTCCGACGACCGCAAGCGAAATCCAATTGATCTGACAGTAAAGCGCAAAGCGGACGAGCTCGACCGCATGGGTGAATGGATTGAGCTCGCACACATAATAGAGCAGAGGACTTGCTTCCCTCACCCGCCAAAGCGGATAGAGCGCAGATGATGCGAAGAACATCGGGAAAATCACGAAATTCATCGCGCCGGCGAAATTTTCGAGTTGCTTGCTGACCGACGACATCAGCATGCCCATCGCGCCCAGCATGAGACCCGACAGGACGAGTGCCGGCAACACGGCGATATATCCAAGCGGCGGCGCCTCGATCTCCCAGAACCAGGCGATGGCGAGAAACGTATAGACCTGCGGCAACGATACCGCCATGCCGGCCACAAGCTTCGACGAGAGAAGGAACCATCGCGGGATCGGGCTCACGAGCAGCGTGCGCATGTTGCCCATCTCGCGATCGTAGACCATGGACAGCGACGACTGCATGCCGTTGAACAGCTGGATCAGCAGCATCAGTCCCGGCGTGATGTAGACTTCGTAGAGTATGTAGGTCTCGTAAGGCGGGATGATCGACACGCCGAGTACTTGCCGAAAGCCGGCGGCAAAGATGAAGAGCCAGACGAGGGGACGCACGAGGGCGGCCACGAAACGCTCACGCTGATGCAGGAAGC
>VAZQ01000239.1 GCA_005883115.1 Alphaproteobacteria bacterium
TTTCGCGAGCCCGCGCGACGCGATCGCCGCCGGCATCGTGACCATCCCGCAGGAGCTGCGCCTCGTCCCAACGCTCTCGATTGCGGAAAACATCGCCCTTGGGGACCTTCCGGTGCGACGCTTCGGCCCCCTCGCGACGATCGATCGTGGGCGCATGCGCGAGCAGGCGCGCAACGTGCTCGCTGAGCTCGACTTGGCGCCGGACGCGCGGGCGCCGGTCGCTTCGCTGAGTTTTGCCGAACGCCAGCTCGTGGCCATCGCCAAGGCGCTGCACCGGCGCTGCCGCATCTTTATTCTCGACGAGCCGACTGCGGCGCTGGAAAAGCGCGAGATCGCGCGGCTATTTTCGGTGCTCGCGCGCATGAAGGGGCAAGGCACCGCCATCATCTACATTTCCCATCGTCTCGACGAGGTGGTCGCAATCGCCGACCGCTGCACGGTACTGCGCGATGGGCGGGTGGCGGCGGTCGCCGCCCGCGGCGCCTTCTCTGTGAACGATCTCGTGGAGGCGATGACCGGACGCGCGACGCGCGAGATGCTTGCCTCGCCGCGTCCTCCCGGTGAGCTGCTCATCGAAGCGCGCCCCGATGGGGTGACGCATGTCCGTATGCGCAAGCGTGAGCTTGTCGGCTTGGCCGGCCTCCTCGGCAGCGGCGCCGATCGGATGATCCACACACTGTTCGGCGCCACGAGCGAGCTGATGGTGGTCGAGGTCAGGAGCAACAAGCACCGACTCGCAAGTCCGCGCGACGCGATCGCCGCCGGCATCGGTATGGTGCCAGGCGAACGTTCGCTTGGACTGATCATGAATCAGTCGGTCCGCGACAACATCTTGCTGCCGAACCTCGGCGCAATTTCGCGCATGGGCTATCTTGATCGCGCTGCCGGGGATCGCATCGTCGCCGAGCTTATGGAGCTCGTCGATATCCGCCCGCGGCAGCCGGATCTAAAAGCAAGCGCGCTGTCCGGCGGCAATCAGCAAAAAGTGATCCTGGCGAAATGGCTGGCGCGGCGCGTTGCAGTGTTGCTGCTCGACGATCCGACCCAAGGCATCGACGTTGCGGCCAAGGCGCAGATCCACGCGCTCCTCGCCGATCTCGTCGCCCGCGGCGCCGGCGCAATGATCTATTCCAGCGATCTCGCCGAGCTTGCGCGGTTGTGCGACCGCGTTCTCGCCGTGCGGCAGGGACGCATCACGGCAACGCTCGATCGCAGCGCCGGCATCGATGAGCCGAAGCTGCGCAGCGCCATCGGCGGCTGAGATGAAAGGCAAGGGCAGACGCTGGAACGTCGCGGGGCAGATGCCGCTCGTCTCGTTGATCGTCCTCTGCGCGGCCACCGCATTGCTCACCAATCGCTTTCTCTCTCCATTCAACCTCACCAATATCCTTGTGCAGTCATCGATCATGGCCGTGATCGCCATGGGCATGACCTTCGTCATTGTCGGCGGCGGCTTCGATCTCTCCGTCGGTTCGACCGCCGCGCTCTCTGGCTGCGTCGCCAGCATGGTCATGCTCGAGGCCGGCATCGCGGCGGGCGTTGTCGCCGGGGTCATCACCGGCGCGGCGGTCGGGCTCGCCAACGGCCTCGTCATTGCTTTCCTCAACGTCAATCCCTTCATCACCACGCTGGGCACGATGGTGCTCGTTCGCGGCGTGGTTTTTCTCATCACCGGCGGCGCGCCGGTGAGCGGGGAGGTGGGGCTTCCCGGCGAGTTCATTGCTTTCGGTTCCGAGCGCCTCCTCGGCATCCATTACCTCGTCTGGATTCCCGCCGTGCTGCTGGCGGTCTTGTCCTTCGTCATGCACGCGACCCCGTATGGCCGCCGCATCTATGCGACGGGCGGCTCCCGGGAGGCCGCCTATCTCTCGGGCGTGCCGGTGCGCCAGGTCATCGCCTCGACCTATGTGTGGTGCGGCGCGCTCGCCGGAGTCGCGGGCGTGATGCTGGCGGCCCGCCTGCAATCGGGACAGCCGACCGCCGGCGAATTCTACGAATTGACGGCTATCGCCGCCGTCGTTCTGGGCGGGGCATCGCTCCAGGGCGGCGAAGGCACGCTTTACAAGAGCGTGATCGGGGTCTTCATCATGATCGTGCTCGGCAATGCGCTCAACCTGCTCAACGTCGATTCCTATTGGCAGCGCGTGGCGGTGGGCGCCGTTATCATTGCCGCCGCGGCCGCCGAAAGGCTACGCTCTCGCGGGAGCCGGTAGGCCGGGATTGGGAGATCCAAAAGTGCCACGGCGTCGAAGATGAGGGAGTTTCGCATGTTCAAGCCTCGAATGATCGCGCTCGCCGCCGCACTGATGGTTCTCCCGACGCTCGCGCTGATGGCGCCCGCCGCCGGCCAGCAGAAGATCACCATCGGCGTCTCGCTCGCGCAGGACGACAATCCCTTCTATATCGCCATGCTGCGCGGCATTCGCGCCCGCGCGGAGGAGCTCGGCTGGGATGTGGCCACCGTGTCCGCGAACGAGGACAAGCTCAAACAGATCAACGGCGTGCAAGATCTCATCGCCCGCGGCGTCAAAGGCATCTTGATCTCGCCGATCGACGCGGTGGGGGTCAACGCCGCCTACGATGCGGCGGCGGCCGCCAAAATCCCGATCGTTTCCGTCGCGCGCGGCTCCGCTTCCCCCAACCAGACCATTCACGTGGCCATGGACGAGAAGCAGATTGGCCGCGACATCGCTGAGTGGACGGCGAAGAAGCTCGGCGGCAAAGGCAAGGTCGCGCTGCTGATGGGACCCAGCGGCGCGCCGACATTTAGAAATCTCGGCGATGGCTATAGCGAGGTGATGGCGAAACATCCGGGCATCGAGATCGTGTCTCGCGCCGACGGGCCCCTCACGCGCGAGCGCGGCGTCAAACAGGGTGAAGACGTGCTGGTCGCACATCCCGACCTTGCCGCGATTTATGCCGCCAACGACGATGTCGCGCTCGGGGCCATGCAGGCGGTCAATGCCAGCAACCGCAAAGGCAAGACGCTGGTGACCGGCATGAACGGCGTGCCGCCCGCGCTGCGCGCGGTCAAGGAGGAAAACTTGGCGATGACCGTCGAGCTCAATCCGACGGAATGGGGCCGCCTCGGCGTCGACGTGCTCGCCTCGTTTTTGAAGGGCGACAAGGTCGACCCGCGCGTTTTCATCAAGCACGTCATCATCGATAACTCGAATATCGATGCCAAGCTGCCGAAGACGTGAGCAGGCAGGAGCGTAGGGTGCAACCATGACCCATGTTGCGACCGCCATGACGGAAGGGTCGCGGTTTGTGAGCGAGCTTGAGGGGATGCACCTGCATCCGCTGTGGGACCGCTACCAGCGCATTACCCCGATCAAGCCGCAAGCGCCGGACGCTCCCTTCATCTGGCGTTGGCGCGAGATTGAGCCGATGCTCCACCGCTCGGTCGCCGAAGTCTCAATCAACGATATCGAGCGGCGGGCGCTGATCATGGCGCATCCGGCCTTCGGTGCGGAAACCACGACCACGAGCACAATGCTCGCTGCCTTCACCGTGCTCGACCCTGGCGAGCGCGCCCGCCCGCACCGTCACACCGGCGCGGCAATCCGCTTCGCCACCCGCGCGGAAGGTGCGGTGACCATCGTCGACGGCCGCCGCTGCGAGATGAAGGCGGGCGACCTGATCCTCACCCCGCCGATGGTCTGGCACGGCCACATCAACGAGAGCGACCACCGTATTATCTGGTTCGATGCCGCCAACATGCCGCTCATCCGCGCGCTTGACGCGCATTTCTTCGAGCCCGGCGACCCGCGCAACAACCAGTTCTGGCAAGTCGATCAAGGCGACGAGCGGCTATGGAGCGAGACGGGCCTGCGCGTGGCGCAAGCGACTGTCAATGCTGCCAATTCGCCCAAATACCGCTACCCCGGCGAGGCGACGCGGCGGCTCCTTGCCGCAGCGCCCGCCGGCGCCGACGGCATGCGCATGGTCCGCTACGTGAACCCTGCGACCGGCGGCGCCGTCATGCCGACGCTCGATTGCTATGCCGGCCGTTTGGACAAGGGCACGATGACGCGCCGGAAACGCGCGACGTACAACGTCGTGTGCCTGGTGATCGCGGGCGAGGGCCGCTCGAGCATAGGAGAGGAGACCTTCGAGTGGTCACAGCACGATGTCTTCACCATCCCGCACTGGACGTGGGCGCGCCACGAGGCGCGCGGCGGCGACGCCGATCTTTTTATGGTGACGGACAAGTCGGCGTTCGAGCGGCTCGACCTGGTGCGCGAGGAGATGGAGTAGGACTGCGCAATACGTGGCGTGGCAAAATCGCTTGCTGAACGAGCAGGGTATCGGCGCCCCGCTGCGCCGCGTCGAGGACCGGCGCTTTCTCACCGGCCGCGGGCGTTTTGTGGCCGATATCGAGCTCGCCGGCGCGCTTGTCTGCGTGCTCGTTCGCTCGCCGCACGCGCACGCAGCCATTCGCCGGATCGAAACGTCCGCCGCGCGCGCCTCGCCTGGCGTTGTCGCCGTGTTCACTGGCGCCGACATGGCCGCCGATGGCATGGCGCCGATGCGCCCCTTATGGGTGATCCGCTCGTGCGATGGCTCACCC
>VAZQ01000240.1 GCA_005883115.1 Alphaproteobacteria bacterium
GAGCGCTTCGGCGCGAAGGGCTCTGGTACCAGCATCTATTTCCGCGACCCCGACGGCTCACTGTTGGAATTCATTTCCTATCATCGCAAAATGGGAGATCAGGCATGACAACGCTTCACGATCCAAACATCCTCCCTGCCGATCTCCCGGCGCCGCAAGACGACGGCGCCGCGCGCCACCTCATGGGCATGAGGCTGCCTTCCCTGGTGCTTAAGGCGACCGACGGCTCGCAGGTCGACCTCTCCAAGCTTCCTGGCCGCACGGTCATCTACATCTACCCGCGCACCGGGGTACCGGGGCAGCCTCTTCCGGAGGGATGGAACGAGATCCCCGGAGCGCGCGGCTGCACGCCGCAATCGTGCGGTTTCCGCGACCATTTCAGCGAGCTCAAGCGGCTGGGGGTCCTACGGGTTTTTGGCCTATCGACCCAGGATACTGGCTACCAGCGCGAAGCGGTCGACCGCCTGCACCTCCCATTCCCGGTGCTCTCCGACGAACGGCTCGAACTTGCGCGCGCGATCGAACTGCCGACGTTCAAGGTCGCGGGCATGACGCTGCTCAAACGCATGGCCCTTGTCATCGACGACGGCATGATCAGCAGAGTGTTCTACCCCGTCTTCCCGCCGGACAAGAACGCCGAGGACGTGATCGCCTGGCTTCGCAACCGCAGAGACGGTTAGACATTCTTGCTCCGCGGGCACCGCGCGTCCCAGGGGCGTTCACGCCCGTCTTCCACGGCTGGGACGCGTGAACGCGCTTATAAGTGCGCGCGTCCATCTTCTCTGCAAAAAGCTTTTCACGAGCGGATTCATTACTGGGTCAAAACCGGCAGCCAGCGGGCGTTGAGACCGCCTCGGGTATCCATGCAGGCTGTGCTCACTCGCCCAGGTAAGCGCGCGCTGCCGCAAACACGTCCCGAAACATGTCCGGCGTCAGCACGCCGGTGCTCGTGTTGTAACGCGAGCAGTGGTAGCTGACGAAAACACGCAGCCGCCCGACGTCGTGCCACCTGCCATGACCGAACGGCGCCGCCGAGCGGCGCTGCTCGAGTGCTACCACGGTGCTCTCGTGGGAAATCCGCCCGAGCGTCACGATGGCGCGGAGATTTTGCATCTCGGCGATGGTGGCTTTGAGAAAGGCGCGGCAGGTCTCGATTTCCGCGGGGGTGGGTTTGTTCTCCGGCGGCGCACAGCGCACCGCGTTGGTGATGCGCGCATCGATAAGGGTGAGGCCGTCTTGCGGCGATGCGAGGTAATCGCCGCGGGCAAACCCGAAATACTTGAGCGTGTCATAGAGGAGGTCGCCGGCGAAATCCCCAGTGAAGGGTCGTCCGGTGCAATTTGCTCCCCGCAGACCGGGGGCCAAACCCACGATGAGAAGCCGCGCGCTGCGCGGACCGAACGACGCGACCGGTGCGTTGAACCACTCAGGCTCGCGGCGGCGCCACTCCTCCCGGAAGCCCTTGAGCCGCGGACAAAGCGCGCAATCCCGTCCGGGTTTGCCGGACCCCTCCCGCTGAGCGGGGCGCTCAGTCCTCGAAATCGTCGTCGTCATCGAAGCCTGCGCCGGCGCCGGCCCGCTGCGGCGCCGTCGAACGCTGCAGAAATTGCGGCGTATGGCGCTCGCGCGGCTCGCGCGCTTCTCGCGCTGCGCGCTCGGCGGGATCACGGCCAATCTTCGGCTGCAGTTCGACGATATCCAGAAAGACATCGGCTTGCCGGCGCAGCTCGTCGGCGACCATTGGCGGCTGCGTCGATATGGTTGAGACCACGGTGACGCGCACGCCGCGCCGCTGCACTGCCTCGACCAAGGAGCGGAAGTCGCCGTCACCGGAGAACAACACCATGTGGTCGATCGAGCCTGCGATTTCCATCGCGTCGACGGCGAGTTCGATATCCATGCTGCCTTTGATCTTGCGCCGGCCGGCCTGATCGACGAATTCCTTCGTCGCCTTGGTCACCACGCTGTAGCCATTATAGTCGAGCCAATCGATCAAAGGCCTGATCGACGAGTACTCCTGGTCCTCGATCACGGCCGTATAATAAAACGCGCGCAAGAGATAGCCGCGTGAGTGAAACTCACGCAGCAGGCGCTTGTAGTCGATATCAAAGCCGAGCGACTTGGCGGTGGCGTAGAGGTTGGCGCCGTCAATGAACAGGGCGATTTTTTCCGTTTTGGGTTCCATGATCGATCTCGTGCAAGGTCATTTAATGTTGGACATTGCTCCGGACGCGCGCAGCCGCCGGCTAATGCTGCCGGTCCTTGGCTCGTCGGGACTGGGTGATCGCCTGCCGCTCAATTGCGGGTGCACGCTCGTTGTCACAACCAATCCGAAAATACAAGGGATCGCGTGGCGGTTCCCTCTAACAGAGGCACGCCGAGACGCCAAGAAAAATGTTGACGTTAATTTCGCCTTGCACTTTGAGGGCAACATCGCTACCTAACGGCCGACTTCTCATGAGTTCCATTGCAGGAGCGATACGATCATGGCCCGCGTCACCGTCGAGGACTGCATCGACAAGGTCGAGAACCGTTTCGATCTCGTGCTGCTGGCAAGCCACCGCGCGCGGATGATCTCATCCGGCTCGCAGATCACGATCGACCGCGACAACGACAAGAATCCGGTGGTCGCGTTGCGCGAAATTGCCGAGAAGACGATCTCGCCCGATGACCTCAAGGAAGAACTCGTTCATTCTCTGCAGAAATATGTCGAGGTGGACGAGCCCGAGCCCGAGGTGGCGCCGCTGATCAGTGCGGCCGGCGGTACGGTGGATGCCGACGACACCGAGGTCACCGTCGACCGGATGACCGAAGAAGAGCTGCTCAAGGGATTGGAAGGCCTCACCCCGCCCGAGGAACAGCCCGAGGAAGAAGAGTGAGGCCTTCGGGCTTTGATGTCGTCCCGCCCTCAGTCACCCGGCCGCTGTCCGCGTCGGTTCGCCAGCCTGCCTTGTAGCCGTTAACAACCGAGATGATATCCTTGGGGTATGATGCCCGCGCATCCCGCGGAGCCACCCAAGGATAACGTATGGCGCCTTCCTCTCCCCGCCTGCCGCGCATGCAGAATCAGTCCCGGGCGCGGGCGCCGCTCGAGCGTAGTCTCAATATTGTCTCCCAAGTCCTTGAGAAAGCCGTAAAACAAAAGAAGTCGTCTCCGCCGCCAATGATGCGGCAATACGACTTGATTGAGCGCGTAAAGCGCTACAATCCACGGACCAGCGAAGCCTTGCTCAATCGCGCCTACGTTTACGCGATGAGGGCCCATGGCGAGCAGAGGCGCGCGTCGGGAGACCCCTATTTCTCCCATCCCCTCGAAGTGGCGGGCATCCTCACCGATCTCAAGCTCGACGATGCCACGATCGCCGCCGCGCTGCTGCACGATACCATCGAGGATACTACCGTAACCCGCGCCGAGATCGACCAGATGTTCGGGAAGGACATCGGCGCGCTCGTCGAGGGTCTTACCAAGCTCAAGAAACTCGAACTCGTCACCAAAGAGGCCAAGCAAGCGGAAAACCTGCGCAAGCTGTTGCTGGCGATCGCGGACGACGTACGGGTATTGCTAGTCAAGCTCGCAGACCGGCTGCACAACATGCGCACGCTGTCCCATATGCCGCCGGAGGCGCGCCGGCGCAGCGCCGAGGAGACGCTCGACATCTACGCTCCGCTGGCCGGGCGCATGGGCATGCATGGAATGCGCGAGGAACTCGAGGATCTGGCGTTCCGCGAACTCAACTCAGAAGCCTATGCGGTTATCAGCGAGCGTCTCGATGCACTCGAAGCAAAAAATGTCGGCCTGGTAACCGAGATCGAGCAGCAGCTCACGCGAAAGCTCTCCGAACGCGGCATCGAAGCCGACGTGTCAGGACGGCGCAAGCGCGCCTATTCGATCTGGCGCAAGGTGGAGCGGAAGTCCGTTGGCTTCGAGCAGCTTTCCGACATTTTCGGGTTCCGCGTCGTGGTGAAGACAGTCGCTGAATGCTACCAGGCGCTCGGCATCGTGCATACAACCTGGCCGGTAGTGCCTGGCCGCTTCAAAGACTACGTTTCAACCCCCAAGCAGAACGACTATAGCTCCATCCATACCACGGTCATCGGCCCGAGCCAACAGCGGGTCGAACTACAAATCCGCACCCGCGACATGCACGAGATCGCCGAGTACGGAATTGCGGCCCACGCCCTCTACAAGGACGGTCTCGGTTCACCGACTGAGATGCTCTCGCGTGAATCGAGCGCCTATGCGTGGCTGCGCCGCACCATCGAGCTGCTCGTGGAGGGTTCCAACCCCGAGGAGTTTCTCGAGCACACAAAGCTCGAACTGTTCCACGATCAGGTGTTTTGCTTCACGCCGAAAGGCAAGTTGATTGCGCTTCCGCGCGGCGCAAATGCCATCGACTTTGCGTACGCGGTGCACACGGATGTCGGCAACATGGCAGTAGGCTGCAAGATCAATGGCAAGATCGCACCGCTTGTCTCGGAGCTGGCCAACGGGGACGAGGTCGAAATCATCACTTCCCGGGCGCAGACCGCGCCACCGGCCGCATGGGAATCGCTCGTGACCACCGGCAAGGCGCGCGCGGCGATCCGACGCGCCACCCGCGCCGCAGTGCGCAACCAATATGCCGGTCTCGGCCGCCGCATCGTGGAACGGCTTTGTCAACGTGCAAAGATCGTCTATTCCGATGAAAAGCTTCAGGGCGCGCTGCCGCGGCTAGCGCGCCCCTCGGTCGAGGAGGTGATGTCGTGCGTCGGCCGCGGCGAGATACGCGCTGCCGATGTCGTGCGCGCCATGTACCCCGACTACAAGGAGGAGCGCGCG
>VAZQ01000241.1 GCA_005883115.1 Alphaproteobacteria bacterium
CGATAGGGTCACGAGCGACGGCCGGAGCGGCGAGACCACGCGACAAGCCGGTCACGGCCGCAAATCCGGCTCCGAACTGCAGCAAATTGCGTCGCGTAGTCGATTTCGTGCGCGGCGAAGCACTCCCGCCACCGGCTTGGGCCTTATCTTTGTCACCGATCTCGCCTCGGCTCTCGGGCGACCCGTTGCTGCGCGCGAACTTGCCCATTTATTACCCTTCCTTCTTAAACCGCCACCCGCTGAAATTCCGTGGGGAACGAATGCAGCCGGCGCGCGCCGTCGTCGCTGATGACGATGGTTTCCGCGAATACGCAGCCGGTTTCCCCGCCCCGCCATTTCGGATCGAACAGGTCGATGTTCATGGCGAACACCATGCCGGCGCGAAATTCGTCGCCGATGGCCGCGAGCGCCGCGGCGTCGCCGCCCTTCGCGTGGTGGCGGTAGCGGGGATATTCGAGCGAGGCGAGGCCGTGCCCGTGGATGCCGGCCTCGCAGATGCCGAAGCCGCTGTCTTCGATGGTGTCGCGTACCGCGTCCATTGCTTGCGAAATTTTTGCGCCCGGCTTGAACAGAGAAAGCCCGCGCCGATAGGCGGCAAGACACGCGTCGTAGATGTCGAGATAGCGCGGCTCGGGCTCACCGAGGCAGAACGTGCGCTCGACGTGGGTGAAATAGCCGCCGAATTTCGGATGCATCTCGCAGATGATCATGTCGTTCTTGGCGAGTGGCCGCGTGGTCGGCACCCGAAACGGATGCGGATAGGGATGCGCGTCGGCCGCCCACAGGAATAAGGTCGGCTCCTCGCCGCCGTTCGCCAGCATCACCTCCATCATGCGCGCATAGACCTCGCATTCCTTGACGCCGGGGCGCGCGGTGTCGCGGCACGCCTGCAGCATGAGGTCGCCGAGCGCCGCGGCTTTTTCCAGGATCGCGATCTCCTCGGCGCTTTTGACGGTGCGCAGCTTCTCCATCATGTCGTCGAGATTGACGAGGCTGACCTTGGGCAAGCGCGCCTGCAGGCGGGCATACATGCTGTGCGGCACCCAGCCGTCCGGATCGAGTGGGCCGGCAAGCCCGTCGATGCCCACCTTGGCGCCGGTCAAGCCCAATTCGGCGATGCGATCGGCGACGCTGTCGCCGAAAGTCGCGCGCTTGGGCCGCACGTCGGCGACCCAGTTCTGCGCGCCGCGCCAGTACTCGGTGAACACCGGCGAATAGATGAACGAGGTCGGCTCGCCGGCGCGCGGAAAGACCAACACGTTGAACTCGGCGTTGCCGCCGATCGGGCAGAGGTAGCGTGCATTGGCGATGTTGAAGTCCCACATCGCCGGCCAGCCGCACAGGATCAGGCAATCAAGCCCGCGCGCATCCATTTCTTTGCGCGCCGCCGCCCAGCGGCGGTCGCGCTCGTTCAGCGAGGGCGTGGGATATTCCACGAGCTTGCGCATGGCCGACGTTCCCCGTGTGCGTTCGTTGTCCAGCGTATGCGATCGGTTGGCACGCGGCCATGGCTGTCGGTACGTCTGTGCGGCGAAGTCAGACTGACCCTCGCCGCGCTCTTGCGGGGAGAGGGTGGCGAGCGCCCATAAGCGCGTTTACGCGCGTCTTCGACGCGCTATGGGCACGAGTCGGGTGAGGGGCGGGGGACCTAGTTAAAAAGTTTGTAGCCCGGATGAGCGCCAGCCAAATCCGGGGCCCCGCATCTCGCTTCGCTCACGCGGGCTACTGGATTCCCGCTTTACGCGGGAATGAACGAAGGGTGCGTCGAGTCGCGGCTCGCCCTACTCGGGCGTGCTTTGGCGCAGGATATCGCGGAATTCGCCTTCGAGCGCTGCGAGCGCGTCCATCAGCGCGGCGGAATTGAGCTGCCGCGGGACGCCGGGCGGGAGCTCGTAGGCCGGATCGTCCGGAAAATGCGCCTTGTAGGCTTTGGCATCCAGCATCGCCCCGCTCCCTCGCAGTTGCGGGGGGCAGCATCGCGTGGCCGCGGTTAAGGTTGAGTTAAGCATGCGTCGCGCTGCGCACTGAGCGATTGCGTGTTGCCCTCGCGCCACACGCTCCGTTTCCCTCTCCCGGCTACGCGGGGGCGAGGGTCCAGACTGAGCTCGTCGCGCGCGATTACGCCTTACACGCCAAATCGCATGAAATTGGCAGAGCCATCGCGGGCGATGCGCGCGGGAAGATCGACTTCCCACGACAGATATTCGCGCATTGCCGCGGTTTGCTCGCGCGCACGCTCGTAGGGTTTCAGCCACACATCCACCGCCTCGTCCGCCATGCGCGGCTCTTCGGCCGTGAGCACATGCCCAGCGGCGCGCCAGGTGGCGTTGCCACCGTCGAGCGCGCGCACCGCGCGATCTGTGAGCGCGCGCGCTTCGCCCACTGCGCGGCCGGCAAGCACACCGTCCTCGGAGGTGAGCACCAGCGTGCCTGCGAGCGGAATTTTTGCGAGCGCCTGCGCCAGCCGCGAGCGGATCGCAAACCAGGCGCCGGGAATATGCGCCTTCACGTAATCGCGGCTGAGCGAGAGATCGACGATGGTCGCTTCGTTGCGTGCCATGAGCGCAGCGAGGCCGGCACAATCGATGCGCAGCTCTGCGGGCGGCTCCTCGCCCAGGATCGGCGTTGCCGGCGGCGCGGTCTCGCGCCCCTCCTGTGCCAGCACGGCGACGTCGCGCCAGCCCATTTGGATAAGCCATGACGCCGTCATCACGGCGCGCACCTCGGCAGGATCGATCAGCACGATGCGCGCCCCGAGCGTTCCCACGTATTGGTCCGTCGCCTGCACCAGCTGACCGCCGGGCGCGGAGAGCGCGCCGGCCACGTGGCCGGCGGCGTATTCGCGCGGATCGCGCACGTCGAAGAGATGGAGCGTGCGTGTCTCGTCGGCGCGCCAGCGCGCGAGCGTTGCCGCATCGATGCGGGCGATGCGCAACCGCCGCGCCACGCGCTCGGCCGCAGCTTTGGCCCAGGCAAGGCCGTCGCGCGAAACCTCAGGTGCGCGCTCAGCCTTGCCGCTCTCGCAGGCAAGGCCCGCGAGCGTCCAGCCCATGGTTCCGTTGCGCAGCGCTAAAACCTTGTTGGGCACGCCGGCGTTGATCAGCGACTGCGCTCCGATGATGCTGCGCGTGCGCCCCGCGCAATTGACCACCACCAGGGTTTCCGGCGAAGGCGCGAGATCGCGGATGCGCAGCACCAGCTCCGCGCCCGGCACGTTGACGGCGCTCGGGATCGAGACGCGGTAGTATTCCTCGAACGGCCGGCTGTCGAGCACGACGATATTGCTGCGATCGTGCATGAGTCGGGCGAGCTCCTCGGCCGAGATGCTCGGGGTTGAGCTTTTGTGCTCGACGAATTCGCCGAAGGCTTTGCCGAAGGCTTTGCTCGGCACGTTGACGCCGGAGAGGAGCTCGAAGCCTGCCTTGGCCCAGCCTGCAACACCGCCCGCGAGCGCGTAAAGGTCCGTGTAGCCGCCCTGCGCAAGAATCTCAGCGGCGCGCTCGGCCAAGCCGTCGGCGTCGTCGCACAGCACGACGCGCGTGCCGCGCCGCGGCACCAGACGGGCGAAAGTAAGCTCGAGCCGGCTCAACGGCACCGAGCGCGCGAACAGGAGATGGTTTTGCGAAAAGATCAGCTCTTCGCGCAGATCGATGAGCGCCAGCTCCTGCCTATCGGCGAGCATCGCCTTGAGGGCTGGCGCATCCACTCGCAGCATTCGGACAGCGCCGTGCGCAGGCTCACGTCGCCTGCTGCGGCGTCATCTGCTCGACCTTGCCCGAGGCGAGATCGAAGCGCACGCGCTCGATCTTATCCAGATTGGTGCCTGTCACGCGCACGAAGCGTGCGTGGTCGGGATAGTCGATCGAATGGATTTTGCCGTCCTGATAAATGCCCGCGTGCCCCGGCAGCAGGCGGTATTTCTTGACCGGCTTGAGCTTGGCCTTTCCCGGATCCGCGCCGTTGTCCTCGCGCTCCCACTCGATCATGTCGGTGTAGTGGCTGGCCTGCCCGTAAATCGCCCAGGAGCCGCCGTGGTCGTGCGGCGGCGAGACGCGCGCCTTGTCGTTGATATGGGCAAGAATCTGAAAGCCGAGATCGGGATCCTCGTAGAGCACCTTCAGTCCGCGCGGTACATTTTCGCCGCAATAGGTCTCGACGAAGTCCCGGTTGGAGAGGAGCTGCTCGAGCTTCAGACGCACTTGCTCGCGCCCCTGGGGTCCGCCATCGCGCTTGAGAATAGCGCGGCAATCCGACACGAATTGATCGAGGTCGTAGGCCATGGCTGTCTCCTTGGAGGTTCGTGGCGCTAGCTTCGCGCATCGCCGCGACGAGCGCTAGAGCCCGCAGCCTAGGCCATACCTTCCGTTCGTCCCCGCGAAAGCGGGGACCCAGAGCCACGGACCGTGGCCCCTGGATTCCCGCTTTCGCGGGAATGAACGGAGTTTGTTGCATGGTCGGAGTTCGTGAACGCCATCTCCGCGATGGCTTTGTCCAGAGCCTCGCCATGCTCGTCCGCGAGCGCGGCCTTGATTAGCGCTTCGAGCGTTGCCCCGGAATCGCTGCGCCCGAGCAAGCGGGGAACGAGCACCATCAGCTGGTCAAACTTGGCCTGTCCGCCCTCGCGCGTGTCGCCGTAGCCTTTGACCAGGTTGCGCATGCGCGCGACCTGCACCGCGAGCGAATAATCCGTGCGCGCGGTCGCCGCCACCACATTGAGCCAATGCGCCAGCACCGCCTGCTCGGCGGAGAAACGCAGCGACCGGCGCCGCAGCCGCTTGAGCTTCGCCAGGACAAAGAGCAGCAGGAATCCGGCGATCGACGTGGTCTTGATGACCCGACCCTTGCGCGTGGCGCGATCAACCAAACCACGAGCCCACCGCGTGCGCAGGAGCCAGCGCCCGAGCGCAGCCGGCAGCGTGTCGGCGATCTCCTGCGTGCGCGGATGAAAGAACTCGGCGATCTCGAGAATCTGCCCGTCTTCGATCCGCACCTCTTCGCGCACGCGCGCGAACCGGTTCGAGCGAATCTTGAGCTCGGCGACGCGGATCGTGTCCTCATAGGCCATCGCCAGCGCAAGCTGCCGTGCAGTTTCCGCGAGCAGCGCGCCCGAGCCGTTGCCGTGTTGCCGCTCGATCTCCTGAAAGCGGGCGAGCCGCGCCAGAAACTGGCGCGCGTAGCTCACATCCTGATACTCGGCAAGTCGCTCGATTGCGACAAGGACGATCGCCCGCGCCTCGCCGGTAAAGTCGCGCGCGGCTGCATCCAAAAGATCGCGCAGCCCGCGCGGCGCAGCGCGCGTGTGCTGGTCAATCGAAGCGGCCGCGGGAACCGCCACCCCGCCCGACTGCGCCGCCTCGAACCCCGCGGCGAAGGCGGCGAGGCTGCGCTCGACCCCGACCTGACCGCGGCGGATCGCCGCCTCGAACGCCATGCGGGGGAATGGAAGCGCAGCAGAACCGGCGAGTGCGCCGAACAATACCGCGCTGAGCACGCTGCCGGTCGCCTCCGCAAGCGCCGCCATATCGAATGCCACGAGTTCTCGCGCGGCCTCGCGGCAAGCGGCGAGCAGCGGCGCCGCGTCGACGCGCCCGTCAGCGAGCGCGATCTTCTCGGTCATGGCGAAAACGCGATGGGTGGAGGAGATGAGCAGCGTGCGCTCCGGCGTGACGAAGCCGCGCTCGATGGCGCGCGCGCCTTCCATCAGCTCGGAGGCGAGCACGATGTCGACATCGCCCGGGACCGGCATCAGCGCGAGCACCGGCGCGCGGCCTCCCGCCTGCGCGGCCGCTTTGGGGAACAATTCGACGTAATAGATGGTGGCGCCGGTGCGCTGCGCGACGCCCGGCACCGAGGTCGCCTGCGCGAGATACCCGCCATGCTGGGCGAGATCGACGATCCAGTCGGCGAGCACGCCGCCGCCCTCGCCGCCGAGCGCGACCACCGCAACCGTGATCGGCCGCACCGTGGCGACTTGCGCCTGCGCCTGGGCATCCATTTGTGTCGTCAAGCCGCCGTGAGGCGGCCGTCCATGCGCCGTTGCAGCCAGCCGATCACGGCGCCGCGTATCTTACTCTTGGTCCGATCCCACGGCGTGGGGTTGGCAATGATCGAAGCACGGTAGAATGACGGGCAAAGCACGGCCGCATGCGCAACCTCGCCGCACAATCCGCAGCCGACACAGGAATTGATCACCTTCGTCACCGGCTCGCGCCGCAGCGGATCGGGATTGGGCGCGAGCGTGAGCGATGGACACCCCGAGAGCCGGATGCAGGAGTGGTCGCCGGTGCAGGTATCGGCATCGACGCCGAAGCGCTCGCGCACCACGCGCTCGCCCTGCTGCAAGCGCTTGCGCATCAGCGGCCGCACGCGCCGCTCTTTATTGAGCATGCATTCGGACTGGGCGACGATGATTTTTGGGCCCTTGACCGCGGTGGTGAGCGCCTCTTTGAGCACATCGCGCATCTTCGCGACATCATAGGTGCGCGTGAGCGTGCGCACCCATTTGACGCCGACGCCGCGCACGGCTTTCTCGATCGGGTTCTTGGTCGCGCGCATGCTGTTGTCGGCGGCGGAGGACGGCACGTCCTGCCCGCCGGTTGCCGCCGAATAGCCGTTGTCGACGACGATCAGCACGTTGTCGCTCTTGTTGAACACGGCATTGCCCACGCTCGATGCGAGCCCGTTGTGCCAAAAACCGCCATCGCCGACGAGCGCGATGGCGCGCTTGCCCGCCGCGGCATTGAAGGCGGCGGCGCCCGCGCCGCCCAAGCCGTAGCCCATGGTGGAGTTGCCGACGTTGAACGGCGGCAGAACCGAGAACAGGTGGCAGCCGATGTCGCAGCTCACGTGATGCGGGCCGAGCTCGCGCTCAACGAGCTTCATGGCGGTAAAAATCGGCCGTTCGGGACAGCCGGTGCAAAACGATGGCGGCCGCCCATGCACTTGGCCGGCGACGGTCCGCTGCGCCTTGGCCAGGCGATCGGATGGCGATGGCAAGACGATGGGTGGGCGGCCATCCGAGAGCAGATCGGGCCGACGCGCGGCGATGAATTTCCGCAAGCCCTCCTTCACCACGCCGCCGGTATATTCGCCAGCCATCGGCAGCATGCTCTTTCCCTCGACGCGAGTTGCGACGTCGGCGCGGCGCAGGATCGTGTTCACCGCCTGCTCGATGAATTCCGGCTGGCCCTCTTCGATGATGAGAATCGCTTTCTTATCCGCGCAGAAGCGGATGAGCTCGGACTCGATCAGCGGGTAGGTGACATTGAGCACGTAGAGCGGCACGCGGCTTTCGCCGAACACGTCGGCAAGGCCAAGAATTTCCAACGCCCGCAGCGCGGTGTTGTACATGCCGCCTTGCATGACGATGCCGATATCGCCAGCCTCGCCGTTGAACACCTCGTTGAGCTTGTGCTGCTCGATGAAGCGTACCGCGGCCGGCCAGCGCTTTTCGATTTTTTCCCGCTCGTGCAGGTAGCTCGCCGGCGGCAGCACGATGCGATTCGTGTCGCGCACGGGGTTCTCGAGCGCGTCCTTGAGCGAAAAGGGAGGCCGCGCGTTGTCGCGCGCGGTGAAGCTGCCGTAGACGTGGCAGGCGCGGATGCGCAGCTCGAGCATCACCGGCGTGTTCGACGCCTCCGACAGCTCGAAGCCCTTCTCGACCGCGTGCACGATCGACGGCAGGTTGGGACGCGGATCCATGAGCCAGATCTGCGACTTCATGGCGAAGGCGTGGCTGCGCTCCTGCATGATCGAGGAGCCTTCGCCGTAGTCCTCACCGACGATGATCAGCGCGCCGCCGGTGACCCCGCTTGAGGCGAGGTTGGCGAGCGCGTCGGAGGCGACGTTGGTGCCGACGGTCGACTTGAACGTCGCGGCGCCGCGCAGCGGATAGTTGATCGAGGCGGCGAGCGCCGCGGCGGCGGCCGCCTCGTTCGCGCTTGCCTCGAAGCGGATGCCGAGCTCGCGCAGCACGTCGT
>VAZQ01000242.1 GCA_005883115.1 Alphaproteobacteria bacterium
GGCACAGCATCATATAGGCTCTCGCCTCGGGGAGGGGAACCATGCGCTCGATCGTCATCGCCGGCGCCGTCTTTGTCGCAGCTGTAACGACGGCCTCGGCCGAGGAGATCACGCTGCGCGCGGTCTCCGCCTTTGCCGAAGGCACCGAGTTTTCGCGCAATTTCGAGCGCTTCGTCGAGAAGGTGAACGCCGACGGCAAGGGCCTGATCAAGATCAACTATATCGGCGGCCCGCGGGCAGTGCCGCCGTTCGAGGTCGGCAATGCCGTGCGCACGCGCGTGGTCGAC
>VAZQ01000243.1 GCA_005883115.1 Alphaproteobacteria bacterium
AAACCCAGCGGCTCAAGTTCGGTTGCGCCTTCAATGTTCTGCCGATGTGGCACCCGATCCGCCTTGCCGAGGACTACGCGATGGCGGACATCGTCACCGACGGGCGCATCATCATGGGGATCGGTCGCGGCTATCATACGCGCGAGGTGGAAACTTTCGGCTCACCGCTCCTCGACGCGCAAGCCAATCGCGAATTGTTCGAGGAGCAGCTGGAGCTCCTTCTCAAGTGCTTCAACGAAGATGCCTTCCAGCACAAAGTCCTGTACTACGAGTGTCCGCCGCCGGTCCAATATCGCGGCTACGGGCTCAAGGCGATGGTCACCCTCAACGGTCAGAAGATCTTGGACGACGTCGTGCGCGCGTATCACGACGCATGCGAACGGCAAGGTCGCCGCAAAAAGCTCGGCGAAGACATGATCTGGGGAGCCGGCATATACCTTGCCGACACCGAAGAGGAAGCGGTCCGCCGGCTCGAGCCTGCGCACGACGAACGGTTCAAATGGTTTGCGCCATTCGGTTTCGTGCGCTACGCCGACGAGCACGGACGCACCTGGGGCACGCCCGGAGCGCCGGCCGGCGTGCCCTCGCTGCGCGATGGCGTGGCGCAAAAGGCATGGTTCTGCGGCCCACCGGGCCATGTCATCGACGGCATCAAATCGGTGGCTGACAAATATCCTGGGCTCGAAAACTTCATGATCCATTGGGCCGAGGGCATGCCACCCAAAGAATTCAAAGAGCAGCTCACCTGGTTCGCGAAGGATGTCATGCCCGCGTTCAAGCGCGCGTAAGCGGTCGCGCGTCTACAGTCACCAACGGCGGCAAGGGACTTCAAAAAACAATGAAAGAGAACGTGAAGCGCGTCTTCTATGTACGCTATGTCGCGCATCCCTGTTATTTCGAAATCATAGCGCAGCGGCCCGAAATACGGCTCGACAAGCTCGAGAACGAGACCGCCGACAACGCTGCGGCGCCTATTCTGGCGACCGCGCACGCCTATCAGATCGGCTCGTCACGCGACGAACTCAATCCGCGCTTCTATGCCCGAGGCGAATTGCTGGCGCGCATGCCCAACCTGCTTGTCGTCTCCACCAACGGCGCCGGTTTCGACACCGTCGATGTCAAGGATTGCACCGAGGCGGGCGTGCTCGTCGTCAACCAGACCGGCGGCAACGCCGAGGCGGTGGCGGCACACGTCCTTGCCATGGTCCTCGCGCTCTCGAAGCAGATCGTGCAGACCAACCACGCCTTGCGGCGCGGCACGATGCGGGATCGCAATGCCTTCATGGGCAGCGATCTCAAAGGGCGCACCATCGGCATCGTCGGCATCGGCAATGTCGGGCGTCGCATCGCCGAGCTTTGCCGCGGGCTGTTGGGCATGCAGGTCATCGCCTGCGATCCTTATCTCGAGGAGAAAACGATCGCCGCGCGAGGCGCGATCAAAGTCAGCCTCGACGAGCTGTTGGGCCGCGCCGATTTCGTGTCGATCAACTGCCCGCTCGATGAGGAAACGCGCGGCATGATCGGCACGCGCGAGTTCGCGCTGATGCAGCCGCACGCCTATTTCATCGGCTCGTCACGCGACGAACTCAATCCGCGCTTCTATGCCCGAGGCGAATTGCTGGCGCGCATGCCCAACCTGCTTGTCGTCTCCACCAACGGCGCCGGTTTCGACACCGTCGATGTCAAGGATTGCACCGAGGCGGGCGTGCTCGTCGTCAACCAGACCGGCGGCAACGCCGAGGCGGTGGCGGCACACGTCCTTGCCATGGTCCTCGCGCTCTCGAAGCAGATCGTGCAGACCAACCACGCCTTGCGGCGCGGCACGATGCGGGATCGCAATGCCTTCATGGGCAGCGATCTCAAAGGGCGCACCATCGGCATCGTCGGCATCGGCAATGTCGGGCGTCGCATCGCCGAGCTTTGCCGCGGGCTGTTGGGCATGCAGGTCATCGCCTGCGATCCTTATCTCGAGGAGAAAACGATCGCCGCGCGAGGCGCGATCAAAGTCAGCCTCGACGAGCTGTTGCGCCGCGCCGATTTCGTGTCGATCAACTGCCCGCTCGATGAGGAAACGCGCGGCATGATCGGCACGCGCGAGTTCGCGCTGATGCAGCCGCACGCCTATTTCATCACCACGGCGCGTGGCTTCATCCACGATGAGCGGGCGCTCGCCGAGGCGCTGCGGTCGAAAAAAATCGCAGGCGCCGGCGTCGACGTGTGGGACAAGGAGCCGCCCGCGGCCGACCATCCGCTCCTGGAGTTCGAAAACGTGATCGCGACGCCGCACACCGCGGGCATGACACGGGAGGCGCGCGCGAATATGGGCCGCATCGCCGCCGAGCAGCTCGTCATGACGCTCGACGGGAAACGCCCGCCGCGGATCGTCAATCCGCAGGTCTGGCCGGCCTACGCCGAACGCTTCGAGCGCACCTTCGGATTTCGGCCCCAGGGATAGCTTGAGGATGACTCGCGAGACGTCGTTGCCGGCTCGGCCGTCGACGAGAGTGGAAATGGTTGGACGATACCATCCGCAGCAGGAGCCTCGTCGGTTCCCTGGCATAATTTGCCGCGCCAACTATATTCGCGCCTGTCGGTGGATTCTTTCCGACGCTCGCAATGATTGCATGGGAGATTTCCGATGAAACGCGTAACGCTCGCCCTCGCCACGGTCTTGCTCGCACTCGCCGTCATTCCGGCGGCGGATGCCCGGGTGGTACAGCCGCCGTGGGTTGTGGTGCGCTGGGCCTATGGTGACTGCAAGATTTGGCGCAACGACATTAACGGCCCCTGGGGCCCCGGCTGGCAAGCAGTGGCATACGCCAACTCTTATCCTGAGGCCTCGGCAAAGCTGCAGGCGCTCTATGGCCGCAGGTGGTGCGTCTAAGACGCCTCGCCGATTCACTACCAAAACGATTTCGCCCGGCTCTGCCGGGCGAAATTTTTTCAGAGCGTGCGCTTGGCACTACGACAGGCCAATCTTGCGCACCACCTTGAGCAGGCGATCGGTGTCGGCCTCCAGAAACCGCGCGAATTCCGGCCCATCAAGATAGGAGACCTGGCTTCCAGCTTTTGCGAAACGCTCGATGACGGCTTGATCCTGCATGAACAGGCGGATCGCGTCGCGCAGAAAGCCCGTCACGTGCGCCGGCGTATTCTTCGGCGCAAACACCCCGGTCCAAAGGATATAGACGACCTCCTGATATCCGGCCTCCTGCAGCGTCGGCGCGTGCGGAAAGCTCGGCAGCCGTTCGGTGCCCCATTGCGCCAGGATGCGGATGTTTCCGGCATCGATCTGGCCTTTGGCGGTCGACTCCAGCGTCGGAACCACTGGCACTTGGTCCGATAGGAGCGCGTTGAACGAAGGGCCGCCGCCCTGATACGGCACGTGCACCATCTTGAGCTGAGCCGCATTGAGAAACATTTCCATCGCCAGATGGACGGTGCCCAGATGCCCGGACGTACCATAGGGTATGCGGGCGGGGTTTGCTCGAACCGCCGCGATGAACTCGTCCAATGAATTCCACGGGGATGCGTTTCTCACCGCCAGGATTGGCGGGTCAGCCAACATGCGCGCAAGCGGCACGAATTGATCCATCTCATAGGGCACCGGCTTGCCCTGCAGCCGGTTGCCTTCGGGAATGACGGCAAGCGAAGGCAGTGCCGTCATGATCGTGTAACCGTCGGGCTCCGCGCGCGCGACGACAGCATGCCCGATGCCGCCTCCTGCTCCACCCTTGTTCTCGATCACGACCTTCTGTCCCAACGTTTGGGACAAATGGGCGGCGAGGGGGCGAGCCGCGAAGTCGGCAACACCGCCGGGCGGAAACGGGACCACGAGCGTAATCGTACGCGTCGGCCAGGGTTCTTGCGCCCGCAGCCGATCCCACCCAAGCCAAAGTCCTCCCGAGGACAAAGGAAGCCCAAGCGTCAGCTTCAGGAATTGCCGGCGGCTTGTCATGGCCTCCTCCTCGTCCGGAGCGGACTTACCTTCAAGCCGCAGCACCGTGGCTACACTGTGCTATTCGTGGGATATGATCTGATACGAACGGAGGAGCTCGCATCATAACCGAAGCGCCAAAGGATGCCACCGCCTTCTTGTCGGTTGCCGAATTGCTCGCTCGCTATCGGCGCAAGGATCTCTCGCCAGTAGAGATGGTTCGTGCCGTGCTCGATCAAATCGATCGGCACAACAGCATTGTGAACGCCTATTGCTGGGTGGATCGCGATGCCGCCCTGAGAGGCGCGAGCGATTCCGAGGCGCGCTGGATGGCTGGCGCGCCCAGGGGACTGATCGATGGCGTGCCGGTCGGCGTCAAAGACAATGTGCTCGTCGCCGGCATGCCGGCCCGTTTTGGATCGAAGCTCACTTCGGACGCGCCGGTAAGCCACGATGCGCCGGCGGTTGCCCGATTGCGCGAGCAAGGCGCGATCATCATCGGCAAGACGACAATGCCCGAGTTCGGCTGGAAAGCCGTCACCGATAGCCCATTGACCGGGGTGACGCGCAATCCCTGGGACACGCGCAAAACGCCCGGAGGCTCCTCGGGCGGTGCCGTGGCGGCCGTCGTTCTCGGCATGGGCAACATCCACCTCGGAACCGACGGCGGCGGATCGATCCGCATCCCCGCCGCATTCGCCGGCAGCTACGGTATCAAGCCGACGCGCGCACGCGTGCCGGCGTGGCCTGCCTCACCGCTCGGGACGCTTGCGCATGTCGGCTGTCTCACGCGATCGGTGGCCGATGCGGCGATCGCTCTCACCATCATCGCTGCTCCGGACATACGCGATGTCTATGCCTGGACGTCACCTGCGCCCGATTTCCGCATCGGTCTCGACGACGGCGTGCGAGGCATGCGGATCGCATACTCACCGCGCCTTGGATACGCCACGCGCATCGACCCGGAAGTCGAGGCGGCGGTGACGGCAGCGGTGCAGGTGTTCACGGCGCTTGGCGCTCACGTTGATGAAACCGATCCGGAGATTGACGGCGACCCGATCGCGACCTGGAATACCTTGTGGTGGTCCTCGTTCGCGACGCTTTTGCAATCCTATGGCGAGAGGGTTCGCGACGAGGCCGAGCCGGCTCTTGCCGCTGCCGCGGCGCAGGGGCTCAAGACATCCGTTGCTGACTATATCCGCGCGCAGCTCAAGCGTGCGGAGCTGCATCTTGCGTGTGCCCGGTTCTTCGAACGCTTTGACCTGCTGTTGACGCCGACCATGCCGCTACCCGCGTTCGACGTCGGTCACGTGGTCCCGCCACCAGGAGAGTCGGGCGAGGCGTGGACGGATTGGTCGCCTTTCTCTTATCCATTCAACCTGACGCAGCAGCCGGCCGCCTCCATTCCGTGCGGCCTGACGCGCGAGGGGCTCCCCATCGGCCTGCAAATCGTCGGAGCGATCGGTGCGGACGCGCTTGTTCTGCGCGCAAGCCG
>VAZQ01000244.1 GCA_005883115.1 Alphaproteobacteria bacterium
CGCAGCTTCCGCGACCGGCTCGGATGCTTGAGCTTGCGCAGCGCCTTGGCCTCGATCTGGCGGATGCGCTCGCGCGTCACCGAGAACTGCTGGCCGACCTCTTCCAGCGTGTGGTCGGTGTTCATGCCGATGCCGAAGCGCATGCGCAACACACGCTCTTCGCGCGGCGTCAGTGACGCCAGGACGCGGGTCGTGGTTTCGCGCAAATTGGATTGTATCGCGGCATCGATCGGCAGGATTGCGTTCTTGTCCTCGATGAAGTCGCCGAGGTGAGAGTCCTCCTCGTCGCCGATCGGCGTTTCCAGCGACAACGGCTCCTTGGCGATCTTGAGCACCTTGCGGACCTTCTCCAGCGGCATGCCGAGCTTCTCGGCAAGCTCCTCGGGCGTAGGCTCGCGCCCGATCTCGTT
>VAZQ01000245.1 GCA_005883115.1 Alphaproteobacteria bacterium
GATTGGGACGCGTTCCGCCAGCGCGATTGGGCCGCTGTCGAGCCCCTCCTCCATTTTCATCACCATGACACCGGTCTCGGAGTCACCGGCCATGATGGCACGGTTGATCGGAGCAGCACCGCGCCAGCGCGGCAGCAGGGATGCGTGGAGATTGAACGCGCCCAATGGAAAGGCTTCGAGCATAGGCTTCGGCAGAACGAGACCATAGGCAACGACGATCGCCACGTCCGCGCCATGGCCGTGCGCGGTGTTTGCCGCTTCCGCCGTGCGCAACGTTGCCGGCGTGAGCAGCGGGAGGGCGAAACGGAGCGCCTCGCGTTCGATGGGGCTCGGCGTGATATCAAGACCGCGGCGTCCAGCCGGCTTCGGCGCACGCGTATAAACCGCCACCACCTCGTGGCCGCGACCGACAAGCCCGACCAGAGTCGGAACGGCGAAGTCCGCGGTCCCCATGAACACAATGCGCAGCGGCATGTCACATCACTGGTCGCAACGGGGATCTCTATCCGCCATAAGTGAGGCTTGGCCCAGCACGGCAACACGACCGAGAACGGCCGCGCTCGCCAGGGCCGGCCACTAAGGCAGCAGCCCTCGATTTAGACCGCGGCCGCCCGCTTCGCCGCCTTGGTGAATTTTTTGAGCACGCGCTCGCGTTTGAGCTTGGACAGATGGTCGATGAACAAGATCCCGTTTAGGTGATCGATTTCGTGTTGCAGACAGGTCGCGAACAGCCCATTCGCTTCCACCTCTTGCAGCTTTCCCTCAAGATCCAGGTACTTCACCCTCACCTGCACCGGCCGCTCGACATCGTCAAAATATTCCGGAATCGACAGGCAACAGGCACCCCTCCTCGTAGATCGCCTTTTCCTGCGAACTCCAAACGATCTCAGGATTGATGAAAACCTGCGGATTTCTCGGCTCCTCCTTTTTGGCAAGATCCATTGTGATTAACCGCTTGGGTGTGCCGATCTGAATGGCAGCGAGGCCGATGCCCGGCGCGTCGTACATGGTCTCGAACATGTCCTCGACGAGCTTGCGAAGACCGCCGTCGATTTTCTTGACCGGACCAGAAACCTGCCGCAGCCGCTTGTCGGGCAGGATGAGAATGTCGTGCAGCGCCATCTCCGCGATGTAAGCGGTCGCCGAAACTGGGTCAATGCGCGACACACCGCGGTGATCGGCACGAGCGGCGCAGCGCGCCGCGGCTGATGTCCCTGATGCCATTGATTTGTCGTTCATATTTTGTTCTCATGCGCCGAATCGCTATAGAGTGGTGCGAATGACCGACCATCTCCTGCTTTTCGTCACCATCGCGCTTGCGGGGCTTGTCGCCGTGATTGTGCTGGGAGTCGTAGCCGTGCGGGCGCTGCGCCGGCGCGAAACGCAAGCCGCCGACAAGCAACTGCTCGAACTTGCCCGGCTGCAAACAGAGACCGCGGTGCGCATCGAGGCGATGCGGGACATGATCGCCGGCCGACAGGCCGAGCTTCACCGCGCCGTCAACGAGCGGCTCGACTCGGTGACACATCACCTCAATCAGTCGATGACGACGACGCGCGAACATACGGTCGAGAGCCTGCAAAGGCTCAATGAGCGGCTCGCGGTCATCGACAACGCCCAGCGAAATATCGCCGATCTGGCCTCGCAGATGACCTCGCTGCAAAGCTTACTCGCCAATAAACAGCAGCGCGGCGCTTTCGGCCAGAGCCGCATGGAGCTCATCGTCCAGGACGGGCTCCCTAAAGACTGCTACGAATTCCAGCTCACCCTCTCCAACAAGTGCCGGCCGGACTGCGCAGTGTTTCTACCGGACCGCCGCCCGCTGACGATCGACGCAAAATTTCCGCTCGAGGCCGTCACCGCCTGGCGCGAAGCCAAGACCGAGGATGAGCGCAAGCAAGCCGCATCGCGGATGCGCCAGGATCTCACGAAGCATGTCGACGATATTGCCGCCAAGTATCTGATTGCCGGCGAAACGCAGGATCTGGCGCTGATGTTTGTGCCGTCCGAATCCATCTTCGCCGAGTTGCATGACGGTTTTGATGACATCATGCAAAAAGCGTTCCGCTCCAGGGTCGTCATCGTTTCACCATCGCTGCTGATGCTCGCGATCCAAGTCGTTCAACAAATTCAGAAAGACGCGCGCATGCGCGAAGCTGCCGACGAGATTCATGCCGAGGTCGGCCACCTCATGGACGACCTCAAACGCCTGCACGAGCGCGTGCTCAAACTGCAGCAGCATTTCGGCCAAGCGAACGAGGACGTGCGGCAAATTCTGGTATCGGCGGAAAAGATCGAGCGGCGAGGCGCACGTATACGCGAGGTCGAATTCGACGGCGAGGACGCTGCCGCCGATCAGGCCGTCATTCCAGCTCCGCTGCCACGACGGCTGCAAGCCGGCGAGTAATGGCGCGCCCGCCAAAAGCGAGCGGGAAGCCGCCGATCCGTTCACTCCTGCTGCTTCAACCCCAGCTCGCCGATGAAGCGCTTGGCCTCCTCGATCTGCTGTAGCGCAAATTTCCGGTAATCCTCGCTGTTCAGATAGAACAGCTCCTGATCGAGGCTTGCCATTGCCGCAGCGTACGAGGGCTCCTCCAATCCTTTCTTGAACGCGTCATGCAGCAGCTTGACGATGCTCGCCTCCATCCCCCTTGGCCCCGCGATGCCGAAGGGTGAGTTCGAGACCATATCGATGCCTATTTCCCGCAAGGTCGGCACGCTCGGCCAATTCCTCGTGCGCGCGGCACCCCACGTCACCAGCAGCCGGAATCGGCCGGCGTTGACGAGCGGCGCCCACCCGCTCGAGTCCGCGACGGCGTGGATGTGCCCGCCGAGCAGCGCGTTCATCGATTCGGCATTGCCCTTGAATGGCACGTGGGTCCATTTGATGCCCCGCCTCTTTGCGATCTGCTCCATGGTGATGTGGAGACTGGTGCCGGCACCCGGCGTGCCATAGTTGATCGTGCCGGGATTGGCCTGCGCGTCAGCAAGGAACTCATGAAACGTCTTCCACGGCGCATCATCCCTGACGACAACACCGAAGGTGTAGCCGCTTATACCGATGATATAGGTGAAATCCACGCTCGGATCGAAAGTAGTCTTGGTCATGAATGGAAAGCGAAAGATCGTGATCGGGATCTGTGTGATCGTGTAGCCGTCGGGCTTCGCGGTTGCGGCCATCTGGCCGGGAGCGAGCGTGCCGGAGCCACCCGGCCGGTTCTCAATGACAATGGACTGGCCAAGATACTTTTCGGTGGCGGTTGCTAGCGCGCGCATGCCGACATCGGTGGTACCGCCCGCGGGCCATGGCACGATGAGGGTCACAGGCCGCACCGGAAAGCTTTGCGCGTCCGCGGCGCTGATCCACGCGATAAATCCGGCCGCGAGTATGATGCCGCGAAGGATGCGTTTCATGGCGTGCCCTGGTTATCGGCCGGTGTTATGCGATCGATCTGAAGACGAGCAGGCTACGCCCGATCGCTTTTTGCCGCAATCGCGCGGCAAGTTGTGTCTGCGCACCCATTCACAGCGATAGCCCCGATGACCGTCACGCCCGATACCGCGACCGCTCGCGGAAGCCTCGCCGACACGTTCGCGATTTATCTCAAGGCGCGCGTACTGGTCGTGCTCTTTCTCGGCTTCTCAGCCGGGCTACCGCTTGCGCTGTCCAGCTCGACGCTACTCATCTGGATGCGGGAAGCCGGAGTCGATCTCGGCGTCATCGGACTGTTCGCGCTGGTCGGCACGCCATACACGATCAAGTTCCTATGGGCGCCAGTCGTCGACGCACTCGATATTCCCGTGCTATCGCCGCTGTTTGGGAGACGACGCGCCTGGCTCTTCTTCTCGCAGCTGCTGCTGATCCTCTCGATCGTACTGCTTGCCTTCTGCGATCCAGCGCTGTCGCCTTGGTACGTGGTGTTCGCCGCCGCCGCCTTCGTCGCCACCGCCTCCGCCACGCAGGATATCGTGATCGACGCGTTCCGGATCGAAAGCCTGTCCGAAAGCGAGCAAGCCGCCGGCATGGCCGCCTATGTCGCGGCTTATCGGCTGGGCATGCTCGCCTCGACCGCAGGCGCGCTGTTTCTGGTGAGCGGATTCGAAGCCGGGCTGGGCTTCGGCAAGGATGCGTCCTGGACTGCCGGTTATCTGGTCATGGCGGCGCTCGTCGTTGTTGGGATCGCCACCATGCTGATCGCGCGCGAGCCCGAGAAGTCGGCCGTTGCCGCCGCTGAGCATGCCGCGCATGCGCGGCAGAACCCGCTCGCGCGCGTGGCCATGGCGGCATATGCGAGCTTCGGGGACTTTCTCACGCGCGACATGGCGATCCTCGTCCTCGTCTTCGTCGTGCTCTACAAGCTCTGCGACGCCTTCGCGGGTGCAATGACCGCGCCCTTCGTGATCGACCTCGGCTTTTCCCGCAATGACTATGCCGCCATCGTCAAAGGCGTCGGTCTCGCGGCGACGCTCATCGGCGGGTTTGCCGGCGGCGCGATCGCGCGCGTCTATCCGCTGGTGACGAGCCTCTGGATCGGCGCCTTTTTGCAGATGGCATCCAACCTGATCTTCACCTGGCAGGCATTCGTTGGCGTGAACCTATGGGCGCTCACGGTCACGATCATCGTGGAAAACTTCACCGGCGCGATCGGCACCGTGATCTTCGTCGCTTACCTCTCGGCGCTGTGTAGCAATCCTCTGCATACGGCGACGCAATATGCGCTGCTCACTGCGCTCGCGGCAGTCGGGCGAACCTACCTGTCGGCCGGGGCGGGTTTCATCGCCGAGCGCACCGGCTGGCCGCTCTTCTTCATCATCAGCGCGCTGACTGCGCTGCCGAGCCTGGTGCTGCTCGTGTGGCTTCAGCAGCGTGGCCATTTCACCGGACTTGCCAAGCCGACGCGCATCGTGATGGACGATTAGAATTTCGTGCGCTGCCGGATCGCCGCCGCCAACGTGCCCTCGTCGAGATAATCAAGCTCGCCGCCGACCGGCACGCCGTGCGCAAGGCGCGTCACTTTCACGTTGGCGTCGTGCAGCAGGTCGGTGATGTAGTGCGCGGTTGTCTGCCCATCGACGGTAGCGTTGAGCGCCAATATCACTTCAGTCACTGCCGGATCGTGCGCACGCGATACGAGCGCATCGATTGAAAGATCTTGCGGACCGATGCCATCGAGAGCCGAGAGCGTGCCGCCCAGTACGTGATAGCGAGCGTTGATTGCGCGGGCGCGCTCGAGCGCCCACAGGTCGGCGACGTCGGCAACTGCGACCATGATCGAGGGGTCGCGTCGGTTGTCGGTACACACCGTGCACGGATTCTGCGTGTCGATATTGCCGCATATCCGGCACACCTCGATTTTTTCGAGGGCCGTCTGCATGGCAGCGGCTAAAGGCGCCATGAGTTGATCGCGCTTCTTGATGAGGAAGAGGGCCGCGCGCCTCGCCGAGCGCGGTCCGAGTCCAGGAAGCCGCGCGAGCAAGGAGATCAGACGCTCGATTTCGGGTCCGGCGGCGACGGTAGGCATGAACGATGAACAGCGACCTGCATGAGGAGCTACTGCACGGCAGTCGAGGTCCGCGGCGCGCGCAACGCCGTAATCAACTGGCGTAAAGCAAACAACGTCCGCTGATCCTCGATGCCGGGAGCCATTTCCGCCATTGCGCTCTCGAGGTAGGCCGTGAACCGATCGCTGTCGACCACTCCCTCCTGCGCCAGGAAACGACACGTCAGTACGTGACAGGCCAAAAACCCCGCGATCGCCGCCGACAAAGCCTGCATGTCGATGTCTTTTTCCACGGGCGACCTCCATCCGACGCTGTTCCGCCGGATTTGCCACCGGCCAGACGTGGTTCAAAATAATTTCATTCCCGGCGGCAACGGCAGACCTCCGGCAACGTTCTTCATCTTTTCTTGCAGCAGCGTCTCAGCCTTGCGCCGCGCATCTGCATGCGCGGCGACGATAAGATCTGCCACGATCTCGCTTTCCGACGGCTTCATAAGGGTGTCGTCGATGGTGACGCCCTTCATGTCTCCCTTGGCAGAGAGCTTGACCGTGACGAGGCCGCCGCCTGAGGTCCCCTCGACCTCGATCTGATCGAGTTCGGCCTGCATCGCCTCCATCTTGGCTTTGAGCTCGCTGGCCTGCTTCATCAGGCCGAGGAAATCCGCCATCGCTCATCTCTCCTGCAGTGCGCGCCCGACAGTGGCTTCAAGGATCACCGGGTCGTCCGCTCTGCGCAACTTGGTCGCCGAAAGGAGAGCCAAGGTCGTCAGCGGAAAGCTCCACCTCG
>VAZQ01000246.1 GCA_005883115.1 Alphaproteobacteria bacterium
AAATTGCGGGCCATTCGTCAGAGACCGGGAAACATCGGTTTGCATCGGACTGCGTGGTGGGGCTGGAAGGACTCAAACCTCCAACCAGACTGTTATGAGCTGGAAGGACTCGAACCTCAACCAGGCCGTTATGAGCGAACCTCTTCGGCTGCGCAAAAGAGTGATTTTCCCGCCTACGGGACGAAAGGACTCAAAGTACCTGCCAGGCATGCAGTTCTGTCGAACGAGTCTCCGGCGCGGCCAGGTACGGGGTGCCGAAGGGCGAGAGCCCCTCGATGAGCCGAAATGAGCACCGTTCCGCCTGCTGATTTTGGACTGGACTTCCAGGTCAGGAAGAGCGTGCATGCGGTGCAGAGAGGACCGTTGGTCCCGCTAGCCGTGTCGTCCAGGATCGTGTCGGCCCTGCTCGACGGCACTGCGCCGGCCGTTCTCACCGTACGACGGCGCGCGGGCGGTTGCGGCAACTAATGAGGAGGAACCTCAAAGGGCGAGGGCAACGACAGGCCGCTGACCGTCATTACCGGCGACCGCAAGACGCGCCAGCGTCGCGCCGGGCGCCGCCGTGCGCTTGATCAGAGTGAGCAGATCACCTGCTGGCGCTGCGAGAATGACACAGGCATCGCGACCAGCATGGCCGTGTGCGTGATATTGGCACCACGCCTCACGCCGCTGTGCCGGTTGGTCCCCGGAACTGAGGGTTGGATCTGCCTCGGAACGCATTCTCGAGATCGCCGGGACCACGCATCTCTTAATAGAGACCCCGGACGAATTTCCAACCAACTTCGCCGCCTCGCCGATTGAAAGCGCGATCCAGCGCCTGTGAGAACGCATCGATCTGGTCGGTATAGTGACCAGCCGGAAAGGCCATGACCTCACGACGGAATTCGTCAAGCCAGCCCGCGCTTCTTGGCAATGATACCGACCCCGCTTCGATCCGAGCCGTCTGAGCGTTCATTCGCATAACTTTGTCGCCTTCGGGGTCAACTTTGATCGCGTGAATGTTTTCGTCCCTCAAATCCTGAATCAGGGACATGCCAGATCCCTTGTTCTCGATCACAAGTTCATATCTGTTGCAGGCTTTGCGCCAGCGGCGATGCAGCTCGATGACCTTGCGCCGCAGATCAGGATATTCAAGCCGTTCACGAAAAACGTCCAGCACCCAGGCAGTCTCTCCCCTGATCTGCAGCACCACGCAGGCCGAATAGCTGGAAAGCTCCTTGCTGCTCATGGCGGTATCCCAGCTTACGATGATCCGGTCGTCAGGTGTCCGGCCCGGCGGCTTATCGTAAAACTGAAACCAGTCCCATTTGATGAGGTTGCCACCCTCCGCGACCGGCTCTTGCTGGTACTGCGCTGCGAAGTCCAACGATCCCATGGACCGCTTGAACTCGTCCAAGACCTCGCGCGGCTCCCGCTCGGGGTGCAAGAGGTCGCCAACCCGACGCAAATGATAGCGTCCTGGTCCGAGCGGGATGCGGAATTCGGACTCGGCGATCGCCGGCAAATTGAGGTGCGTCCAGCCCTCCTGTTCCAGCAGATGGCCGACAAGATCGTCCAAGTGAAGGCGCTGCATAACCACGATGATGGCGTCCTTGGTCTTGTCATCGAGACGGCTGAGCAGCGTGTTGGAGTACCACTGCTTGGTATTTTCGCGGGCAGCTTCCGAATAGGCGTCCTGCGGCTTCAGAGGGTCATCAATGACGATGAGGTTGCCGCCGCGGCCGGTGAGGGTGCCCCCGATCGAGGTCGCGAGCCGGTTCCCTCCGCGGGTGGTCGCGAACTCCAATTCGGTGTCTTTGGCATTGCTGATCCGGGTGTTCGGGAACAGGCGATGGTAGAGGGTCGAGCGCATGAGCGCGCGGCAGTCGTTGGCGTGCTTGCGCGCGAGTGCCTCCGCGTAGCTGACACAGATGATTCTGCGTGTGGGATCATGGCCGAGGACGAAGGCAGGGAATGCGACCGAGGCGCAGATCGACTTGAGGCTGCGTGGCGGCACGGTGATGATCAGCCGCTTGATCTCACCCCGCAGGACACGCATCAGAGCGAATGCGATGGCCTCGATGTGCCAGTTGGGCGCGAACGCGGAGCTGGGCGAAACGATTGGAAAGGTCGCCCGTATGAAGCTGTAGAAGTCGCTCCGAAGCATGGCGCCGACGAGTCGAGGATCTGCGTTCATGACTTTGTCTCCTTGATCTCCTTGCTCGGAGGCTCGGCCTCTCCGGTCTCTGGCTTCTCATTGCTCTCAGGTGGTTGCGTCGGCTCCGCCTGATTTCCATGGCGTCCGAGGAAGTCGGCAATGATGGCGAGATCATCGGACGTGAAGGGCTCGGTGTTTGTGGCTTCTTGAGGTGGTTCGATCAGGCCATGCGACCGCATCAGTGTGATGAGGTTCGACTGCGCTTTTGCATTTCCTGAAGCGGCGTCGTTTACCAGCCTCAGGATGATGGCATCGAGCTTGCTGACCGAGCGGGTCCGTTTCCCTTCGCGGATGGTAATCCGCTCGTCGAGCGTGTCTTTGAGAACCGTTCCCACATTGCGCTGCCTCTTTGGTCGGCCGCCGCAGCCGCGATGACCTGGCTTGTACCGGGTGTGCGCCGGGGGCAGGCCGTAGCCGACGACATAGGAGGGTGCGGGTGCGGCGCCCGACGGCTGCGTGCCGTCGGGAGTCTCGGGGAGGCGAGGTTGCTTTGCCATGAGCTCCTCCCTCAGCGCACATCAGTGGGCGCTGGGCCCGCAGCGGGGACCATGGCGCGCTTGCTGGCAGTTTCGTCGAAGCTCAGGCCGGTCTCGGCACAAATGGCATCCTTTCCCGAAAAGGCTTGCCAGCGCTTGATCGTGACATCGACGAAGCGGGGCTCGATCTCCAGCGTGTAGGCCCGGCGGCCGACGCGCTCTGCTGCCAGGATGGTCGTCCCGGACCCACCGAAGATGTCGAGCACGATGTCGCCGCGACGGGTGCAGTCCCTCACCGCATCCGCAACCAGCGCGACCGGCTTGACGGTCGGATGACACTTGAGCTCGTCCAGGCGGTTCGCCCGAAACGTGTTGACCCCGGCATAGTGCCAGACGTTCGACCGCGAGCGACCGTGGCGCCCCAATTCAACGTTGTTGAGATGGGGTTCCTCGCCCACACGGAAGATGCCGACCAGCTCGTGCTGGCTGCGGTAAAACGAACCCTGGCCGGCATTCGATTTCACCCACACCGCGAGGTTGAGCATGTCGCCGTAGACCATGCCGCCGGCTTCGATCAGCTCGCCGATATGGCGCCAGTCCATGCAGACGTAATGAACGGCACCATCACGCGAGACCGCTGCAGCTTCTGCCAGGGTGGTTTCGAGGAACGCCACAAAGTCCGAGCGCGAGAGCTCGCCCGATGCCATCGCGAATTCGGCATGCTTGACCTGGCCCCGGCCGACGATGTCGCGCACCCGAACATTGTAGGGCGGATCCAGGAAGGCCATGGACGCGTGCGCGCCCCCTATCAGGCGCGCGACATGATCGGCATTGCGCGCATCCCCGCACAGCAGGCGGTGGCGCCCCAGCTCCCAGAGGTCCCCCGGTTTGCTCACCGGAGCGGCCGAGGTCCACTTGGGATCGATCGCGTCATCCGGATCGGATGCGTCCTCCTCGAAGTCGACCATGAGCTGGTCGATCTCGACCGGCGAGAAACCGGTGATCGAGACATCGAGACCTTCCACGACCAGGATCTCAGCCAGGGCAGGCAGCTCGATTGCCAGAAGCTCGCGATCCCAGCCGGCACTTTCGGCAATCCGATTGTCAGCAAGAGCGAGGGCGCGCCGCTTGGCTTGCGACAGCCCCCGCACCTTGATCGCGGGGACTTGCTTGAGATCGAGCAGTCTGGCCGCGGCATAGCGGCCATGGCCGGCAATGATGACGCCGTCGTCGTCGATCAGAATCGGAACGACAAATCCGAATGCGGCGATGCTGTCGGCAATTTGACCGATTTGCTTGCGCGAATGGGTGCGCGCGTTACGACCGTTCGGCGTGAGCTTGTCGATCGCAGTCCAGCAGATATCAACCATGAGTTCCTCAATGGACGCCAAGGCGAGCGCGTGCGCGCTGACCTGCGTCGTTACAGACCAATTTGTTTGGGGAGCTCAGGCTCGGATCATATCCACGCAGATCGCATCGCGCTTCTGCTGGTGCTCACTGCCCTCTGACGGGCAGTTTGCGGTCCCCGGCATCGCCGAGGTTACCTCTCCGACGGGCATCGCCCGCAGGCCTGGATGGCCAACGCACCCTCAAGCATCGCTCGATTCGGCATTGCCCAATTTGAAGTATAGCACAAAACGTGAACGAAGGTCAAGGGGGATAAAAACGCCTGGAGCCACAAACACTTGCGCGGGGGAGAAGAACTGGGACGTTTGATCGATCGGGCCTGATACCAGTGAAATGATTCGGCGCAACTTCTCAACTTCCCTATTCCATCTTTTCGTTTCCCTATTCCTCCAAAGAAATTCCCAGTTCCGTTGTGCAGGGAATTTCTCTGTAAGACTTTGGAGCTGCTCACGGATTAAGCCTCGAAATCGGATCGCAGGGTCAAAATGTGTGAAATTCCCAGTATCTTCCCAGTTATCTGGGAATTTGACGGATGAGACCGGTTCGATGGGGGCTGCATCCACCACCACGCAGTCCGATGCGAACCGATGTTTCCCGGTCTCTCAGGAATAGCCCGCAATTTGCGGGCGTTTCCGCAGGTTCAAATGCGGACGTGCGGTCTCTGCCGCTGGCTGAGGTCGCGATAGCGTCGATTTTGGCTGCCGGTCTCTGGGCTCTGCAAACCCGTTCCTGGCGCGCGACGGAGTTGCACATGAAGTCTGCGAGGTTCAAAT